>NZ_JAYGHM010000032.1:0-51513 GCF_034931125.1 Rivularia sp. UHCC 0363
TATCAAATGAATGATTTATTAGGTCTTTTGACCCATGTATTTATACTATCCTAAATATTTCAGTTTGTAAAGCTTTTTCAGAAAACAAATGTAGCTAATCTTGCAATCCTAAAGATGTATATTGTTCAAAAAGCTTACTGTGCAAAGATTAAAAGCTAATCTAATCAAAAATAAATTCTCATAAATCAAATTGAATTATTAAAATATTATTAAAGTCGCGGCATTAATCAAGTTTAAGATTTGATATAGCTTGTTCAATATCGAGGGTCAAATACTTATCTAGCGCCATGTACATCCAATAAAGAGATGTCTGTGGGTCTTGGCTAGTTTTCTGAAAACCCATAGCTAATGCCAAACTTTGGGCGAATGGATGAATAGTCAAGGTATATAAATCGCAAAGGTTGGGAAAATCTGCCTGCATACTAATTAGAGTTTGTCGGGCATCTTTTAATAATTGACACAAACTTTCGTGGTGCAGATAGCTCGAATCGATTTGAAAGCTGCGGATAAAAAGAGAAGTGCAATCTTCATTACCGGGTTCTGCAATATTAAAAGGGTCGGTTTGACTTGCAGTACTCATATGTAGACTTTTACTCGGAGGTAGAAAAAAATTCTCTTCAGATTCGGAAGCTACAGGATAAAGAATGTAAACACCAACGGGGTCTTGAGTATCGCAACGACGTAAAACCCGCATCCCTTGAGAATATTGTTTAGCCCAAGTACGCAGTTTGTGGGCTATTCTTTGGGGTGCAGCGGTAGTTTTTTTATTCATCCAATCGTATTGACGAGCTAAAAAAGTTGCAACGGGTATAGCGTCTGTACGGGGATTAAAGCGATCGGTGATAAGTTCGATTGACTCAGCAACTTGTGTAGATTCATTAATATCTGACAATGTAGAGCAAATACGAATACAGATATTATTGCCGTCGAATTCCTTTTCAATCAGCCCTAGAGCCACCAACTTATCAATCATCATCCCCGCAGCACGTTCGCTTCCTCTGTCTTCTTCTGCGTAAAACAGTTCGTTGGCTTCGCGGTGAGTACAAGGAACGAAACCTTGAGGTAAATCAAGTTCCGTCAAAGGTTTGACAGCAATTCCTAATTCTTGCTGCTGCTTGAGCAATAGATACGCCCATAACTTTACAAAACATTCAGATCGACGGCGTGTCAAACCGACTCTTCCTTTCAAAAGAGAAATATACTTATGCCGATGTTCGACACAAAACCACTCATCAATACTGGCAAAATCCCTCACCGCAGAAATCCCTGGTAAATTCTTCTAAAAGTAAAGTAGCAATGTTCACAGTCATTATGAATCGATTAACCATACTATACTGCTGAACTTAAGAAAAACTTCACCTCACTTCAGAGGAATTCTTTAAATTTCACTGTACCTTCACTTACTTCAATACGGGTTATAGGGTTGCCGCTCAGTCATTGCGAGTACAGAATCCCGACTATAACAATACTGCTAAGAACTTAAAAGGACATAAATAATGAGTGTTTCGCTTTTAGAGCAGTATCAAAAAATTACATCTACCCAAAGAAGTAAATTTTACAATGGGGCAGCAAAAACTGATATACAGCCTGTATCTAAACTTCATCTGATGCAAGCTGTAATTGAAAGTTTTCTTGACGGAATTTTCATCCTGACAATACAAGGTGATTTAGTTCATGCTAATGAACGTGCGCGTAATATTTGTCAGCAACTTGGGGGTATTGATACAAATCGAGTCCCCGATGAAGTTCAACGTATTTGTCAATCTTTAATCGAAAGTCATCAACTATTTCCCAATCAAAACATATCGATTGAATCAGAAATTGAGACACATACATCAGTCAAAATAAGGATTCGCGTTCGATGGTTACAAACAAATCAAAATAACGATAAGTACTTGCTAGTTACTTTAGAAGACCGCAAACAAACTAATCAAATTATGGCAATTTCTGAAGCTAAAAAATATGGCTTAACTGAAAGAGAATCGCAAGTTTGGTTATTGCGTAGAGCTAATTATTCTTACCAAGAAATTGCTCACGAACTTTATATTACTATCAATACAGTAAAAAAACACTTGAAAAACATTTACGCTAAACAGGAGACAGTTATCAATTATCAATGAACAATTATCAATTATCGTTAACTGTAATAGCTTATCTGTATAAAGATCCGTTTAAATCAGGCTATGCGGGTAGGCTTTATAATATTAGCTGCGGGTGTTTTTGTAAGGCACGGAAGCAATAACACCTAATTTTTCTCTAACTTCATTTAAAGGAGTAGCCCAATCAGATTCTATATCCCAATCAATTAAATCTTTCGCCATTTTGCCATTTTTGATCGCATGAATAATTTCTTTTAAATTACATCTATGTATTAGTAAACCAGCTAATACGAGTATGGCACTAGAAGGACGAAAAACTTGAGAACGAGTAAAAGCTTGCAATATGAATTCATCATTTTTAGATGGAGAAAGCCCGGTAACAACGTGCCAAATATCATGAGTGCGCTGTATCCAATCTCCGGATTTCAGCGGTTCAAAACCATTGTCATCGAAAAACCGTGCTACTTCTCTACCTAATGTACCTTCGGGAAGTTGACGTAATTCTAGCAAATTGATGTCTAACTCTCGTCCAGGATAAATCTGAGGATTTATCGTTTGAGCCATCTTTAAAATAAAGCCGAGATTCCCTTTCTCCATAGTTTAATTTATCCTGTAAACAAATTAATACTTCACAGTCATTTCTGTTAAATGGCAGCTTTACTAAACTTCGCTTACCGTCATGTATCTATTTTAAAAAGGATTGCTTTTTATGCGAAGTACCCCAGCGGGTACCTTTTTTTATGTAGATGATAGAATATGTGGAATAATCCTATATATAGATTTGTATTTAGAATAAAATTATTGCAATATAGATTGCAAATTCAGATTATTTTAAGATTTATTTTTATATTATTTATCTGATGTCATTTTCTAATTCTCGTACAGTTTCCTATAGCCCTGCTTACACTATAGTTCCCACCTACGAATGCTTTAACAGGTGTAGTTACTGCAACTTTCGCACCGACCCCGGAAGTCCGATGCTTTCGTTATCTACGGCAAAAGATATTTTCAAAAGACTCCAAAACCAAAATGTTTGTGAAATATTAATACTTAGTGGAGAAGTACATCCACATTCATCACGCCGAGAACAATGGTTTAACTTGATTTATGATTTGTGCGAATTAGCGTTATCAATGGGTTTTTTACCTCATACAAATGCGGGAATTTTGAGTTTTGGGGAAATGCAAAAGCTAAAAAAAGTTAACGTTTCAATGGGGTTAATGTTGGAACAGTTAACACCGGCTTTATTGCAAACCGTTCATAAACACGCACCAAGTAAATTACCGGAATTGCGGTTGCAACAATTACAGTGGGCTGGTGAATTAAAAATACCTTTTACAACCGGATTATTATTAGGAATTGGAGAGACAGAAGTAGATTGGTGGGATACATTAGAAGCGATCGCTCAACTGCATCAAAGTTATCAAAATATTCAAGAAGTGATCTTACAACCGCACAGTCCGGGTACTCAGCAAAGTTTCGATTTTCCACCCTTTAATCCGCATCAACTACCAGAAGTTATTGCTAAAGCACGGCAGATATTACCAGCAGATATTACAATTCAAATTCCGCCAAACTTAGTTAAAGATCGACAATGGTTGCTTGCTTGTATCGAAGCAGGTGCAAGAGATTTGGGCGGAATTAGTCCTAAAGATGAAGTAAACCCCGATTATCCGCATATTCAAGAAAAGGAATTGCGAGAAATATTGCAACCAGCAGATTGGGATTTGGTAACGAGATTACCCGTTTATCCGCAGTTCGATGGATGGTTGTCTGGGGATTTGGAAGCTGGTGTGAGGAGGTGGAGGGAAGAGTTTGGAGTGTTATCTTCCAGCATTCTCAGTTAGCCTCGCAAACCGCCTTGGAATAAATTCCCAAAGTCAAAGTCAAAGTCTGATAAATCTTACATCTTGCACCAGTTGCAATAACCGCCTTGGAATAAATTCCCAGGCTCATATACGAAGTCTTCTAAAGAAGACTGGGTAAGAATTTTAGTGCGTTTTAACGTACTTTGTATATTAGCCCTAAAATTGATTTCAAGGCGGATTTTTAGGCTTAAAGAAATAGTTCAAGATTTTAGTTGGAATAAGCTTAAAAATTTTTACTGATATAGCCAATTTTTCTTATACTTAAAAAATACCGCTAGAGTGCGAAATATGCTTCAAAACTCTCCACAAGAAAAGGAATTACTCAAAAATCTATACAATGCCTTTGACCCTTTTCGTCCTTTACCTGCTGGCGATCCAACTTATGTAGATTGTCGCGAGGTGCGCGGTGATGGGGATATTTTGGAGGATTTGGGGAATCGGATTTTGCTTTCTGATACAAAGACTTGTCAGCTATATTCCGGTCATCGGGGTGCTGGTAAATCTACGGAATTGCTGAAATTAAAGCAAGCTTTGGAAGAACAAAAGTTTTATGTGGTTTATTTCGCTGCTGATGAGGAAGATATTGAATCGGAAGATGCTGAATATACCGACATTCTGCTTGCTTGTACTCGACACATTTTAGAGGAACTGAAAAATAGCGCTAATCCTAACCTATTATTAGACTGGTTAAAAGACCGTTGGGAAGATATCAAAGATTTAGCGCAAACGGAAATGTCCTTTGATGGGATGAGTGTGGAAGGACAAATATCTCAGTTTGCAAAACTAACAGCGAATTTGAGAACCGAACCTACTCTACGTCATAAAATTCGCAAAAAAGTAGACCCTTATACAGTTACTTTAATTGATGTTTTAAACCAGTTTCTCAAAGAAGCAAAAAAGCAACTTCCTAACGGTTGTACAAAATTAGCGGTAATTGTTGATAATTTAGATCGAATTGCACCAATTATTAGTGATGATAATCAAAAGACTAATCATGAAGAAATATTTCTTGACCGTAGCGAACAACTCAAAGCTTTAGATTGTCATCTAATCTACACCGTACCCATATCATTAGTATATTCGCGACGGGGAACCGATCTCAGAGATATTTATAGTGATACTCAAGTTTTACCAATGGTTATGGTGCGGACTCCCGATGGAAAAGTTTACCAACCGGGGTTAGATAAAATTAAAGAAATAATTATTAAAAGAGTCAATCAACATACGACTTATTTAACTATAGATACAGAAATATTTGACAGTCCCGAAACATTCGATCAACTGTGTTTAATGAGCGGGGGACACGTGCGAAATTTACTGTTGTTAACTCAGGATGCTATCGCTCGTACAGCACAATTACCAATTTCTCAAAAAGCAGTCAGACGAGCCATTACGGAAGCAAGAAATACTTATCGTCAAACGGTTGAACATAGTGAATGGGATTTGTTAGCAGAAGTATTTCGTTCCAAGCGAGTAGTTAACGACAAAAAGTATCGCAGTTTATTGTTTAATCGCTGTCTTTTGGAATATCGTTACTTAGATGCAGAAGGTGAAATTGAGCGTTGGTGTGACGTTCATCCTTTGATTCAAGGAATACAAGAATTTAAAGAATTAGTGGCGAAAAATCAGCCATGACATCAGAAATTGATTGGGACGAAGATTTACCCGCTCAACCAGAAGAAGAAATAAGCGCATTTGTTCGCACTTTGGAACGATCGCAAGGTTTTCGTTTATTATTTGTGCGCTGTACTCCAGTTGAAGGTGAAGAGTTAATTATTAAAGTTAAAGAAGATTTACCGAAAAAGACAATTGAAGTTTTACGGTTTGACGAACCCATCGATAATTTATATGAGATTGTCAAAAAATTACCAAACCGAGAACAGATAAATATTTTATTTATTCAGGGTTTAGAACATTCACTATACGAGTACGAGCAAACCAAATTTGGTGAAAAAAGCGAACGATTTGCTTATAGTTGGAAAGGGATTCCGAAAATCCTTAACCACTTAAATTTACATCGAGAAAGATTTCGAGATACATTTAATATTTGCTTTGTTTTTCTGCTTCGTTCGTTTTCCTTAAAATACTTTATCCATCGCGCTCCAGATTTTTTTGATTGGCGCTCTAGCATTTTTGAGTTTCCGACGAAGCCGGAATTATTAGAGCAAGAATCATCTCGTTTGATTGATGAAGGGGATTATAAAAAATATTTAAGCTTAACTCCACAACAGAAAATTCAAAAAATTCTGGAAATTGAAGAATTACTGGAAGAAAAGCACCAGACTCTTGATAAGAAAGCTGAATTATTAAGAGAGCAGGGAAGATTACAGATTGCTGCCCAAGAGTATGAAGCAGCTTTTGAAGCATTAGACAAAGCAGTTGAAATTAAACCCGATTATCACCAAGCTTGGTACAACCGGGGTAATGCGCTGCGTCAGTTGGGAAGATTAGAAGAAGCACTCGCATCTTACGATAAAGCAGTTGAAATTAAACCCGATTATCACGATGCTTGGAACAACCGGGGTATAGCGCTCGATGATTTGGGAAGATTAGAAGAGGCGATCGCATCCTACGACAAAGCTGTTGAAATTAAACCCGATGATCACCTAGCTTGGGGAAACCGGGGTATAGCCCTGCGTGAGTTGGGAAGATTAGAAGAGGCGATTGCATCTTACGATAAAGCAGTTGAAATTAAACCCGATTATCACGAAGCTTGGAACAACCGGGGTATAGCCCTGCGTAAGTTGGGAAGATTAGAAGAGGCGATCGCATCCTACGACAAAGCCATTGAAATTAAACCCGATGATCACCAAGCTTGGTACAGCCGAGGTATAGCGCTGCGTCAGTTGGGAAGATTAGAAGAGGCGATCGGATCTTACGATAAAGCAGTTGAAATTAAACCCGATTATCACCAAGCTTGGTACAGCCGGGGTTTAGTGCTGCGTCAGTTGGGAAGATTAGAAGAGGCGATCGCATCCTACGACAAAGCTGTTGAAATTAAACCCGATAAACACGAAGCTTGGTACAACCGGGGTATAGCCCTGCGTGATTTGGGAAGATTAGAAGAGGCGATCGCATCTTACGATAAAGCTGTTGAAATTAAACCCGATAAACACGAAGCTTGGTACAACAAAGCTCGCTGTTACGCTCTACAAAATAACATCGACCAAGCAATTGAAAACCTACAAATCGCCATCAATCTAAATCCCGAAGAATATCGAGAAATGGCAAAAACGGATAGTGATTTTGCTTCCATTCGTAATCACGATCGCTTCCAAAAACTTATATACAAGGCTCAATCTAGTCAGCGCAAGTGGGGTTTGCTTGGATGGTTCTCCAGATTTATAAACTGAGGGCTATTTGATGCGTCGCTTTCCACTTAATACTTCTCCCGCTCCTGTATCAAAGCAATTTCTACATTTTCATATTCAGCTTTAATTTTATCAATTTGTTCTTTTACTTCTTCCCACATTTCATTGATTAACGTCATCTCTAATTCCGTACATAAACCGGCAAAATTAGATGCTCCTAATGTTGCACTACTCGAAGAAAGTATATGAACCAGTCGCCGAAGTGTATTAAAATTACTATTACTTAATGCAACCTGAATCTCTTGCAAAAATTTTGGAGTTTCTTGTAAATAATCATCGATAGTTGTTAGTACAAATTCTTTGGCATTTACCGCACAATTAAAATTAGCTATGCGATGAATTTCTTGTAATGCCGCAGTGTCTATTATTAAATCATTTTGATTGCGAGATTCTGCTTGATTAACTTTGATTACTTTGTTAATCTGCTCTCTATTTATTTGACAATTAGTAAGCACCTCCATCAGCTGTTCAATGTGAAAAGGTTTAGCAAGGAAATCATCGATCCCAGATGCTAAATATTTTTCTTTATCGCTTAACATTGCACTCGCAGTTAATGCAATAATTCGGGGACGCACTGAGGGTTCCCACTCCTGAACAATATGCTGTGTTGCTGTCATGCCATCCATTTGAGGCATTTGCATATCCATTAATACCACATCGTAGGGCTGACTACGCAATGCTGTGAGTGCTTCTAAACCATTGTTGGCAACGTCTGCTTGATAGCCCATTCGCTGTAACATTAAAGCGATCATTCTTTGATTGGTTGTGTAATCTTCTACTAAAAGTATTTTCAAAGGATGTTTTTGGGCGATCGCAGTATCAATCACAATATCAGATGCTTTTGCTTCGCTTTCCCATTGCTGACTTAATTGTGTTTTGATCGCCCGAGTCGTAATTGTGAAGTAGAATGTACTACCTTGATTTGGCTGGCTTTCAACCCAAATTTTACCACCCATTAATTCGCTTAATTGTTTACAAATTGCAAGTCCTAAACCCGTACCTCCATATTTTCTAGTTATCGAAGAATTTACTTGACTAAAAGCTTTAAATAAACGATTTATCAGATTGCTTGGTATACCAATTCCAGTATCTTTGACTGCAAACTGAATTTCTAAATTATTTTTTTCATTACCAATAATTTGACGTTCACGACTTGTTACTGAAAGTTCAACACTTCCATTTTCAGTAAATTTGATAGCGTTATTTAGTAAGTTAATTAAAATCTGCCGTAGTCGGCTTATATCCCCGACAATAAGGGTTGGAAGTTCGGAATTGCGATGGAAAATAAGTTCTAATTGTTTTTCTTGTGCTTTTAGGGTTAATAAGGAAAGAGCTTCTTCAATACAGCTATTTAAATGAAAAGGTTCTTGTTCAATTTCTAAATTTCCGGATTCAATTTTGGAAAAATCAAGAATATCGTTAATGATTTCTAGTAATGCTTTACCGCTGTTACGAATAGTTTCAACAAATTCTTCTTGCGGTTCTGACAAATCAGTATGTGAAAGTATATCAGTCATCCCAATTACTGCGGCAACTGGAGTCCGAATTTCATGACTAATCATTGCTAAAAACTCTTGTTTTGCAAGCTCAGCTTGTTTGCGGGCTGTCATATCTCGCAGTATATAAACATAACCTTGAAAATGCTCAATTTCTGTCTGGACTTTAGAGCATGAAAAAGCTACTGGAATTGTTTTTCCGCTTTTAGTTTGACAAAATGTTTCTACTTCTTTAACTAAAGGAGTTATCGGACCAAACAAAGGAGTTTGAATATTACCTCTTTGCGCTATTTCTTCTTTCCAATTGTCAACTTCTTTTAATACGGTAGAAATAGATTCTCCACAAATTTCTGCTTCATCATATTCTAATAAAATTTGTGCGGTACGGTTTATTGTTTTGATTTTTCCTGATGCAGTTGTCACTAATAAAGCATCAGCCATAGATGTGACAATTTGGTCAATATATTGTTTAGAAGCAGTCAGAGTACGTAATAAAAGATTAGCTTCGTTAGCTCCTTGTACCAAAGATTGTTCGAGAACCATTCGTTCCGTCACATCTTCAACAACTATTAATAGCTGATTACTAATTAAATTATCTTTAATATTGTTGGCAATACGAATATCAATATAAATTGGATTTAAAGCTTTTTTAGTACGAATTATTCCTTTAAGTTCAAAATTATCTTGTTTTCCCTCTCGAATATCGCTAGCAATAACCTCAACTCCAAATAATTCGGGGAAACCAATCCGCACATCTTTCCCTAACTGCACTTCATGAGAATATTCAGCCAGAAGGTTTACTTTTGGAGATAGTTCGATAATCTTCCAAAATTCGTTGATAATGAGATATTCAATCCGACGTAAGGATAATATATTTGTAAATAAGGAATTCATGTTATTAAATTATTGAATGTGCTAAAGATTGAAAGATGTTATCAACGTTGGTTCCAGTTTTAGCCGAACTAGCATAAGTTGCAACAAAGCTACTATCATCGCTAAAACTATAAATTTGCCGATATTTTTCTAAGTATTCGCTATCAATTAAGTCCGATTTATTTAAAGCGATCGCAACTTTACCTTTCGGATTAACTTTTAAGAATGCTTGTAGATGTTCTGAAAGATTTTCCAGGGATTCTGGACGAGTCACATCACCAACTAAAATTGCTCCTGTTGCTCCTTGAAAGTAGCTTGCAGAAATTCCTTTAAATTTACTGCTTCCTTCTATGTCCCAAATTAGTAACTGCAACGTTAGATGTTTTGGCTGTTCTGAATCGGTGACTTCTAGAGATTTACGAGAAATTTTTACTCCCACAGTTGAAAGATATTTATCGCTAAACTGTCTATCGACAAATCTACGAATTAAGCTCGTTTTTCCTACACCAAAATCACCAATAAGACAGATTTTTTTCGATATACTTGACATAATTAAAAATAAATTTTTAGGTATATTTGTTATAATTGTTAATATAAATATTTAATTTTTATCTTTATGAATTGGTTCTAAAACAACGCAGCGCATTAACCATGAAGGTTGATTTGCATTAATTGCTGGAGGTAAATCTGTTTTACCAAATACTTGTAAACGAGATGGAGAAATACCTTGCTTAATCAACTCTTGCTGTACCGCTTCTGCTCGTTCAAGCGCTAGTTTTTTAGTTACTGAAGTACCAGATTGAGAATAAATATAACCAATAAGTTTTAAATTCTGCGTTGGATTTTCATCCAGAAATACTTGTACTTGCTTTACTTTATTTTCTAAATCTTCAGGTACTAAAGTTAGCGAATCTGGCTGGAAATAAAACCGCACGTCAATAGAAACAGGTTTGATTTGTACTGTACTTGATACAGTTTTCACTCCGGGAATTTGTTCAAATGCTTGAGTAATTGTTTGAGCGTCTGCAATTTGGTTAACAGTACCCGCGATCGCAACTTTTCCATCGGTATAATCTGCGGAAATCGCGGTACCATTCATCCGATTTAAAACTGCGGTAACTCGTTCAACTTCAGAAGCAGCTAATACTGGTGATGCTGGTATTTCTACTGAAATAATCTGATTGTCAATTTGCCAATTAGGAACTGTGGAAGTAGCAATTTGTTTTGCTTTTGTTTTCAAGAAATCATTGGGTACTCTTCCTGTTAATTTGAGTTTATCCCCATCTGCTTTAACATCAAGACGATAAACTGATAATTCTGGTGTAGAAGCTAAAGCCAACGCTGTTTTATTTTCAACTGCACTAATTACACTACTACGATATTGCCAAAGACCCCAAGGAATAAAAATAATTCCCAGAATTGCTAAACTTAACATTAATAAAGGAGAAGGTTTGTTTTTCTTTTCCTCACGCTTAAAATCTATTAAAGCTTCTAAAAGTGTATTTATTTCATTTGGAATTGTCTCTAAATCGCCCTCAAATTTATTTATAGACTTCCCATAAGTTGTGACAATTTTACTGAGAGTTTCCCGCATTTGAAAAATAAATCGTTTCGGGGTTTCTCCTTTGACAATAATTGCCAAATAACAATATCCTGCAACTTCTAAAATTATTTTAAAATTACCGTAATCAATCTCATCAAGTTCGGAAACATTCCCCGACTGAGCCATACAATCATTAGCAAAGCTGCGAATTGCCGTCAGCATTCCTGCGATCATATCTGACTCAAGCCGTTCCGAATCAGCAGATTGAATATCGCAAATAATTAACCCCGAAGTTTTGTGAATTAAAAATATCGCTTGAGGAATGAAAGATATAGATTCTCTAACAATTAATTCTGCCTCAGAAACTCCCTGTAACTTAGCTTGAATCTTGCGTTTTATACCTTCAACACTTAAAGTATTTTCAACTTGTTTATTAATTGCTTGAATAGTTTCTCCCATATACTTGGCAATTGTGTTACCAATTACGGGGTAAAGTGCATCCACGATTTTATCTTTTTCTAAGACAATTTGTTTTTGAATTGCCTCTCCCATCGCTGGTGCGATCGCGTTTGTAAATTCCTCTGAATTAACGTTGATTTGTTGAGCAATTGCGATGGGAACCGCCGCTGCTAAAGCCGCTCCCATACTATCTTTATCTTGCTCGACTCTGCTATGAATCGCAGTATCAATAATTGGTGTAATTGCTTCTACAACTTCCGCTTTTGATTCTATAATTTTACGTCTCAAAAGTTCGGTAATTTGCGGTAAAAGTAGCTTCAACAATTCATCAGAATCGTACAGTTGATGGTTGAGATTAGCTATGTCTTGCTGAATTTCTGCTAACTCATCTCCAACTAAAATATCCTGTAACTGTTGAAAAGCAATAATCTTTTCTGCGGAGTTATCTGTGTTTAATTGACTTAAATCTGATTTGTGTTCATATGGCGTAATTTGTACTGCAATTTCTTCTATTGGTTTCTGGTAGCTTGGTAATTTAGCTTGAATTTGAGGAGAATCCAATTCAGCTTCTAAGTAAATAGTAGATTGATTTTCCTTATCATTTTCAACAGACGATATATCATCTCGATTACGCACTTGCGACGAATTTAAGGGAATCTGAGATTGGTTTTTTTCGTCACAATTATTATCCGGTTGTTCGATAACCGTTAATTCCACAAGCAAATTGAGAAAATTCTCAAGCTGTAAGGTTTCTTCCCGATTTAACTCAGCAGATTCAGACATTTAATCAGTTAAAAGTTAACAGCAAACAGTTAAGAGTGAGGAGTTAATAATTACCAATTACCTCTCCCCTCATTCCCCCATGTATTATCAAGAATTAGCTTCCGAAGCACCGTTAAAGTGAGAAAGTAATTCTGATTTCTCTTTTCTGAGCAACATAAAAGAATTATTCTCGCTGTTATCGTCTCCTGCTTCGCGTAACATAGGAATAAATTCGTTTTCTTTAAGACGCATTCCCAAAGCGAATAATGTCTCAGCCATATCGTCTTTAGAAACTTTACTTTGTCTTAAAGTAGAAAAACGTTGTTCAATTTCTTCTAAGACTAAATCTCGTAAAGTTAAGACTTCTTCTTCTAGTTGAATTTTTGTTTGAGAAATATCTTCTCGAATAGATTTCGTTTGAGAATTTAATTCATTATCTAACGATTGTACGCAACTGGAAAATCTTCTATTCAATCTATCAACCTGCTGACGTAAATCAGCTGCTTCTTCCTCGTGGTTAAGATTAAATAACTTCAGTTTTTTCTCTAAGCTTTCAAATCCCGTTTTTAATTCTGCTGAAAAGCCAACCTTAAGTTGCTCGACGTGAGAACGCATCTCTTGCTGTAAAAGCGAAATATCTGATTCTAACTTGCCAAATCTGATATCATATTCTCTTAACTGCGCCCCAAAAATAATATCGCGGATTTGGTCGATATTACCAAGCCGTTCCCTTACTTCTTCTCTAAGCATTTGATTCACTGAACGTATCCCTTATTGGTAGATTTACTGATATATAAAGTTATTTCTCAAACTTTGATCTAGCTTGTAGCTTCTAGTATATGAAGCTTCCAGCAACAGAATTTATCTGTCTCATAAAGTCATTATTCCCATTTATATGAAGTTTCTATCAGGGAGCGCTAAGATTTTTTCCAAACTGCTTCGTGCTTTAATTTAGTTACGTATCTATGTCACGGCATTGTCACATTGTTTCGTTAGTGTTATGAATGTAAGCAGCTAGAATTATCTTTAATAATTTAAGCTGTAAGAAACTTAAATTTGATTTTTTTTTCTTCTACCATCTACCATCTGCCTTATTTTAAGAGAACAAAGTTATCATGGTGCATACAGAATTGATAGCATATAAAGACTTAATTGAAGAATTTAAAGCTTGTACAAAAACCCAATATAGCGGCAAGTTAGATATTATAACTTCTAAAAACAAATGGAGTTTATATTATCGGTTTGGACGCATTATTTGGGCAACAGGGGGTATTCATCCGTTTCGACGTTGGCGCAGAAAAGTTACTCAATATTGCCCTGAGATTAATATTGATGAAATATATTTAGAACCGATTGAATTAGAAAAGGAACTTTGGGACTTTCAATTATTAACTACTTTATATAAACAACAAAAAGTAGATAGAACTCAAGTCGAATATGTAGCAAAGAATGTTATTTTAGAAGTGTTATTTGATATTGCACAGCAAGCAAATTTTGAAGATGTATGTTGCGTTCGCAATCCTAAAGCTGTCTTAGATATATCGCTCACTTTCATGAATACCGATTTCTTCATCAAGCGGATGGAAGAAGAATGGCTTGCATGGTCATCGGCTGGATTAGCAAGTTTTACTCCTCATTTATCACCAGAATTATTGCAAGCAAACGAAATTCAAAAAATCGTCACTCCGAATGTTTACAAAAATTTTGTTAACTTCATTAACGGCAAATATACTTTGCAGGATTTGGCTATTAAATTGAAGTTTAATGTATGTAAAATATCCTCAGATTTATTACCCTTCATCCTCAGAGGATTTATTCAACTGTCGGAAGTAAGCGATTTACCTTTATCAGTAAAACAAGTCAAAAATAATCTCAAAGTTTTACCGCAAAAAGAATTAAAAAGACCACTTATTGCCTGTATTGATGACAGTCCTCAAGTATGTGGAATGTTAGGAAGTATTATCATCTCAAATAATATGAGGTTTGTCAGAATTCAAGATGCGATTCAAGCTTTACCAATTTTAATCGAGCAAAAACCAGATTTAATATTTTTAGATTTGATGATGCCAGTTGTCAACGGATACGAAGTTTGCGCTCAAATCAGAAGGGTTGCTCAACTTGCCCATATTCCCGTAATTATATTAACTGGTAGCGATGGTCTCTTTGATCGATTCCGCGCTAAGGTAGCTGGTTCTACTGACTTTATGACTAAACCAATAGTTGCAGAAAAGGTTTTAGATACAATCGAGAAATATCTAGATAAAACACCGCATTTACAACAGCAAACGCCATCTAATAAAGTATCACAACCACAACTTGCAGTATAAATTTAACACTACCTAAATAACAGAATATTAATCCGAATAGAGCGGTTCCCTCTGGTTCCCAGACTCTGGCTGGGAACATATTGCATAAGGCTCCGCCTCTCATCACTATGGGAGGCAGAGCCTCTAATTTAGGGTTACTAGGCGGAGCCTAGTAACCAGTCATCCTTCCCAAAGATGACGCAAACGGTACATAAATGCCGAAATATTGCAAGGAACGTTAATATAATCAAAACACCCCAAACAAAGAGCTTTTTCTACTTCACCTGTAGTTTGAGATAACCACACAACTTTAGAGCTTTGGATAACTTTATCTCGCTTAAAATGTTTAAGTATTTCTAACCCATCTAATCCTGGTAAATTTTCTTCAAGTAAGATAATTCCACCATGTACGGAAGGGCTTTTTTCTGCCAATACTTTTAAAGCTGTTTTCCCATCTTTTAGCCAATGGACATGATAGCTTCTGGTTAATAATGCTTCCATAATCAAGTGGGCAAATTTTGAATCTTGATGTAGTAGAATTACATCTTTGTAGACAGGTAAACGATCGGATAGAAGCGGCTTCCAATTGAAGGGTAAAATGCAATTTCCACCAGATTCTTTGGCTTTTTCCATTGTGGAAGCAGCGCTTTGATAAAGTGTTTGTATATCGCTGCCATCTTCTGGATATTGGGTAACACCAGAGCTAAAACTAATATGAATTTTTTCTTCTTTAAATTCAAATTCAATTGAGCGCAGCATCTCTAATATTTCTGCTAACCATTCAACTCCATAACCGCGACTGATACCATACATTCCAACTAAAAACTCTCCTCCATTCCAAGAAGAGACAATATCTTCAGTTCGTAATTCTTTTCGCAACAAACAAGCTAAACGACGCAGTATTTTATCGCCAAATTCATGTCCTAAATTACGATTTATTTCCTGTAAACGATCTATTCTCAATACTGCTAAACAAAAACACTGTTGATATTGATTCGCTAAATGTAATAGTTTTTCTAAATCTTGGGTGGAACGTTGACGATTTGGTAAACCAGTTAGGTGATTAATTTCTGCTTGTTCTTGTAATAAACGAGTACGTTCTAAACGATTGAAAATACGGATAACTAATTCCGGAGCAACAACCGGCTTATTAATAAAATCATCAGCCCCTGCGGAAAATACTTGTTGAATAGTCTCAGCATCTCGCTGTCCGGTAAGAAATACAATCGGTAGCCAAGCCCACTGAGAATCATTACGTAATAGTTGACACAGTTCAATGCCATCAATATTAGGCATTTGTACATCTAGTATGAGCAAATCCGGCAACACCGATCGCAGTTTATCCCAAAATAGCCGCGAGTCACTTAAGGTCGTTACCTCTATTCCCCAAGGTTCGAGCAATGTTTGTACCAGTCGTAGAGTCATGCGATCGTCATCGACTACCATTACTTTAGCTTCGATTTTTTTTGCTGGTTTTAAGGTTTGGGTAACGGCTTCAAGTACACGGTCTGGGGAAATCGGTTTATGAAAAAAGCCTTGACTTTTACGACGAGCAAGTGCAACTCGATCGGTCGATAATTCTTGATGGGTAAATATCAGTACGGGAATGGGAGGAACATGATTTGACATTTCCTCCAGAAACGTAAATTCATCTTTTGTCGTATCAGATATATCCATCAAAATAATATCTGGACGAACCCGTTGTAGTGCATCTGAAGCAAGCTTCGGGTTAAGCGCGATCGCAGTTTGCAATCCTTGTACTGTTGCAGCTTCTACCAAATTATCAATAAAATCTTGATCTCGATCTACAATCAATAACCGAGTTTGCGATTCATAGGATTCAATTGGATGCTGACTTTGCACAAGTAATGGTTGTACAGTATGAGAATTATTTTTGAGGAAAGATATTTTATTCTGTGATTTTGTAGAAATACTAGAAACAGATTTGTTACTCAACTCAAAACTACTATCTGTTGAAGAAGCTTTCTGAAATATTGGATTCAACCTATACCCCAATCCGAAAACTGTTTCAATCAAATCGGGAGCTTTCGCAGCTTTTAATTTCTGTCGCAGTCGTTTAACTAGCGTCCTAATCGCATCTCTAGTTGGCGGTTCGTCTTCAAAAGTCCACAGTTGATTTAAAATGCTATTTTGGCTGTGTATTTTTTGTGCATCTCGCATTAATAGCTCTAACAAACAATATTCTTTCTTTGTTAAATTTAAAGCAGCATCAGCGTATCTGATCTCTCCAGTTCTAGGCTCCAAACAAAGATTTCCCCATTCCAATACCGTCGATACTGCGGTAGTCTTTCGCCGCAGCAAGGCTCGGATTCTAGCAGTTAGCTCCGGTAAAGATACTGGCTTTACAACGTAATCATCAGCACCAGCATCCAACCCTTTAACCTTATCTTCACTAGTGGCTCTGGCAGTTAAAAACATCACCAAAACCTGTAAACCTTTGGCACGCAAGCGACTGCAAAAAGTAATTCCATCCAGCTTTGGCAATATCACATCTAGCACAATCAGATCGTATTCTTGTGCTTCAACAAAATCCCAACCTTCTTGTCCGTCTACCGCAACATCCACAACATACCGATGTTCGGTTAGATTCGTTTTCAGATCTTTTGTGAATCGCTGATCATCATTTACCAGTAGAATCTTCATCTCTAGGGAACATATTAGTTAAATATTTTTTTACGGCAAGTATAGCTTAGGGGGATGGGGGGATGGGGGGATGGGGAGACAAGGGGAAGTTAATTGATAATTGTTGATTGAGCTAACATATATATAGATGTATACGGGGGACTAGAAAACTAGTCATTGATGCCTATAGAGACTATTTATGGTAAACTCCAGGGTCTCAAACACAGCCAGCAAAAGCAATTGCAGCGGCTGTACCACCAGCGCATACCGGGTGATAGTTTTACAACTCCGGAATTCGCTCAAAGACTGGCGGCAATTAGTACTGAGATAAATCAGCCAGTATGTGCCTATCTTAACCGTCGCGGACAAGTGATTCGGGTTGGGGTAGGGACTCCGCGTAAGACCCAAATTCCGCCGAGTGAATTGCCACGGTACGGTGGAGAACGACTTAGCGGTATTCGTTGTATTGCTACTAATCTAAAGCCAGAACAGCCCAACGATGAGGCTTTGACGGCTATGGCACTACAAAGATTAGATGCTTTGATTGTACTTAATGTTACAGGAGCGGGATTTCAACGCCGGGGTGGTGGGTCTACTGGGTATGTTAAGGAAGCTTATTTGGCACACTTAGCACCTCAAGACGCTCGCGCTCTAATTAATAACCCTAGTTCTCAAGTCGCAACCAGCGATTATACTTCTCCTAGTTGGAGTGTTTCACCACCAATGAGTCTGGATGCATTGAGCAAACAAGACTTTCTGGATTTGGTTGAAGGGCTTGAAGAAGAATTCCAGCGAGAATTTGTAGCCAAAGAAGTAGATAGCGATCGCGATCTCGTCGTTATTGTTGGGGTTATAACTCAAGATAAAACATCTCACCAACAGTTCAACGATACTTTGACAGAACTAAGTCGGTTGGTGGATACCGCTGGGGGACAGGTTTTACTGACCATGCAGCAAAAGCGATCGCGAATTCATCCTCAAACGGTTGTCGGTGAAGGTAAGGTACAAGAAATTGCTTTGAGCGTTCAAACTTTAGGAGCAAATCTTGTCGTTTTTGACCGCGATTTATCACCAGCGCAGGTCAGAAATCTCGAACTTCAAATAGGGGTTCGGGTAGTTGACCGTACCGAACTAATTCTAGATATTTTTGCTCAACGCGCTCGTTCCGGTGCTGGTAAGCTGCAAGTAGAACTGGCGCAGTTAGAGTATATGTTACCGCGACTAACTGGTAGAGGTCAGGGAATGTCCCGACTTGGGGGTGGTATCGGTACGAGGGGGCCCGGTGAAACCAAGCTGGAAACCGAACGTCGTGCCATTAGTCAGCGCATTACTCGCTTGCAAAAAGAAGTAAACCAATTACAAGCACATCGAGAACGGTTAAGACAAAGAAGACAGCATCAAGAAGTACCGACAATTGCAATAGTAGGTTACACCAATGCCGGTAAATCTACTTTGCTCAATGCTTTAACTAACGCTGATGTTTACACCGCAGACCAGTTGTTTGCAACCCTTGACCCGACAACGCGCCGCTTGGTAGTTCCTTACGGTGAAACACAAGAAACACAAGAAATTCTATTTACGGATACGGTAGGGTTTATACACAAATTACCAGGGGCGTTAATGGATGCGTTTCGCGCCACCTTGGAAGAAGTGACTGAAGCAGATGCCTTAGTACATTTAGTCGATTTATCTCATCCGGCTTGGCTCAGTCACATCCGCTCAGTCAGGGACATCCTAGCGCAAATGCCTATAACACCAGGCCCCGCGCTGGTAGTCTTCAACAAAATTGACCAAGCCAATAGCGAAACCTTAGCCTTAGCTAGGGAAGAATACCCAATGGCAGTGTTTGTTTCCGCATCTGGGCGACTTGGGTTAGAAACCTTAAGAGAGCGTTTGGGGCAGCTAATTCAATACGCTATCACTACCGGATAAACACGTAGACCATCAATCTTAAATAAATTCACGCTCCTGGAGAATTTTTCTTTAGGAGTAATTTTGTAAGTAGGGAGTAGCGAAAAGTTAGGAGTTAGGAGTTAAGAATTAGGAACTATACCATTTCTTGATAAAGATACGCCTAATAACAGCCTACGCAGGTAGGCTTTGTAATATTAGCCCCAGCCTTCTAGGCTGCGGGTATTTTTTAAATTCCCCCCCATCCCCCCATCTTTTTCATGCGGTAAATACTAGGTACTTTTTTAAACAATATAAAATAGATCAGTGTCAATACTGAGGTATACCGTATTTAAACTGAAATACTATAAATTTGTTACGCACCTGGATTCAAGCCAACAGAATTCTTGTGTTTTGTGCCTTATATGAGTCTGCTGTTGCTCCTGATAGTAGGCTCATTCGCACTTACTCTATAGTTTAAAGTTTCTTTTGAGTCTTATTTAACACATATACAAAGTAATCCAAATCACTATTTTATACTTTAATACTATAAGATTGCAGTTTAGATATGTATCAAAAGTGGATAAAATTACTTATGAATCATCAACAGCTATTTATAAGGTTCTAAAATTAAGAATTGCTAAGTCAACAAGAGGACGTTATGGCTGCCAAAGTAGAAATTTACACTTGGAGTACTTGCCCGTTTTGTATACGCGCTAAAAGTCTGTTGAAGAGAAAGGGAGTTGACTTTATCGAATACAGCGTGGATGGAGATGAAGAAGCACGAGAAAAGATGGCTCATAGAGGAGATGGACGACGTTCCGTACCGCAAATTTTCATCAATGATGCCCATGTTGGTGGTTGCGACGATATTTATGCTCTAGAGTCTCAAGGCAATTTGGATGAGCTATTAGCTTAAGAATATAGATATGGCTCATAGTTAGATATTCCTTGAAGCTGACTCCCACCCGTGGGTTAGGGTGGGTTTTCTAATTTTAGATTTTAGATTTTAGATTAAAGAAGCAAGCTTGGACGAAAGTAAAAAGTTATTGATAATTGTTAATTGTTCAAAGGGGGGGATAATTTTAAAGGAATCACCGCAATATGAATGAACGCTTAATTGAGGCAATCGCGTGAAACTGGCTTTTATTATCGATCCTATCCAAAACTTAGACCCTTGTCATGACACTAGCGTTGCCATGATGGAAGCGGCTTGTATTTTGGGACATGAAGTATGGATAACCCAAGTAAATCATTTGAGTGTTGTAGATAATGCTGCTTGGGGGCATCTCGAACGAGTCGAAATTATCCCCGTTGAGCTACTGGAGGGAGGCTACAAAGCTGCAAATCCCTGGTACAAGCTAAGCGATAAAACTAATATTTGTTTAAATGCAATGGATGCCGTTTTCATGCGGACAGATCCACCAGTAAATGATGTTTATCTTTACGCTACTTATATTCTGGACTATATCGACCAAAACAAAACTTTGGTTGTTAACAGTCCTAAAGGTATTCGGGATGCTAATGAAAAAATGTATGCTCTCCAGTTTACCCAAGCCATTCCCGAAACCATTGTCAGCGCGGATAAACATCTAATTCGCAAGTTTGTTGAAGACAAAGGTGCTGCGGTTCTAAAACCATTGGGAAACAAAGCGGGAGAAGGAATTTTATTTTTGGAACCAGGCGATCGCAATTTTAATTCCATAGTAGAACTGAGTACGCTACGAGGACGAGTACCAGTGATGTTACAAACCTTTTTACCGGAAGCAAAACAAGGAGATAAACGAATTATCTTACTTGATGGCGAACCAATGGGGGCGCTGAACCGTCTTTCCGCTCCTGGAGAATTTCGTAATAATATGGCAGCCGGTGGTACGGTTGCTCAAACAGAAATTACTCCCAGAGAACGGGAAATTTGTACTCAATTAGCCAAAACTTTACAAGAAGATGGCTTAATATTTGTCGGGATTGATATTATCGGTGGTTATTTGACTGAAGTTAACGTTACTAGTCCTACGGGTATTCGCGAAATTGATCGATTTAGCAATACAAGCTTAGGTAAAAAAGTTATTGAATGGATCGAACAAGCGACTCGAAACCATAAGTAACAATTAAATCAGTATTTAAGATTTGCTCTGCAAGTCTTAACCTCACACTAAATAGAATTTTGCCAGTTTTTTGGTAGTTTGCGATTCTGAAATAGAAGTAAAATAATGCACCAAGATTTAAGTGTAAATACAGTTTAAATCCTTAGAAATAATGGTCAGAAAATTAGACATTACACAATATATCGCCGACATTGATGTCGCGATTAAGCCACGTAATGAGACTAGATTTTTTTGCGAGATATTGGCAGACAATGATTTTTTATCAACACCCTGCATCCCCGTCGCGACCGCAACTAAATCGGCATCGTAACCTATGCTTCCTTCAAGGCTTGTAGCCATTAAGTAAGCGGTCAATCAACTAAACATTTAGTTGTTCGGATTACGTCGTTTTTGCAGAAACGGAGGAATTTCCAATCCAGGTTTTTCTTTGGGTTCGACTGGCTTTTGAGAATTGGAATTAGCGGTTGATGATGGTTGGGGCATTGTCCGCCGCTGCTGGGCTGCGGGCGGTGGGGCTACTCTACTATTGGGAGTAACGCTTTGCTGTTGTTGGGATTGGATTTCACCTGTAAATCCAGTAGCAATTACGGTAATTCTGACTTCTCCTTCGAGTCTGTCATCAATTACCGCGCCAAAAATAATATTGGCATTGGGGTCTACCACTTCATAAATTGCTTCAGCCGCAGCATTCACTTCATGTAAAGTTAGGTCGCTACCGCCGGTAATATTAAATACCACACCTCTAGCACCTTCGATAGAACATTCGAGCAAAGGTGAAGAAATTGCCGCGATCGCCGCTTCCCGAGAGCGTGATTTGCCAGAACCAATGCCGATTCCCATCAAAGCTGAACCTGCATCTGCCATCACGGCTCGCACGTCGGCAAAGTCAACATTTACCAAACCGGGAATGGTAATGATATCAGATATGCCCTGTACACCTTGACGCAATACATCATCCGCGTAACGGAAAGCTTCTTGGACGGGTGTTTGCTCTGGAATCACTTCCAAAAGTTTGTTGTTGGGGATGATAATTAAGGTATCTACCCTACTTTTCAAAGCCTCAACACCTTGCTCTGCTTGACTAGTGCGACGACGACCTTCAAACACAAACGGACGGGTCACAACACCAACCGTCAAAGCACCCATTTCTTTAGCAACTTCAGCGACAACCGAAGCTGCACCCGTACCAGTACCACCTCCCATTCCAGCGGTGATAAATACTAAATCAGCTCCATCTAAAGCCGATGCAATTTCATCTCTAGATTCTTCCGCTGCTTTTTGACCAATAGCAGGATTACCACCCGCACCCAAACCCCGCGTCAGCTTTTGTCCAATTTGCAGACGACAAGGAGCCGCAGCCATTGTTAAAGCTTGAGCATCGGTATTAATCGACCAAAATTCTACTCCACTCAAATCGGAAGCAATCATGCGGTTAACAGCATTTCCACCACCACCACCAACACCAATTACTTTGATATTGGCAACCCTACCGGGGACGATATCCCCAATGGGATTTTCTTCGGGAGAATGGTTGTTGCTGTTTTGCCCCAAACTTAGCCCAGAATGACCAAAAGGGTTATTGGTACTGATTCCTGCTAGCGAGATTCCTTGCTGTCCGGGAGACTGCGAGTTTTTATAAGTAAGCCCTTGGT
This sequence comes from Rivularia sp. UHCC 0363, assembly GCF_034931125.1. Lineage (NCBI taxonomy): Bacteria > Bacillati > Cyanobacteriota > Cyanophyceae > Nostocales > Rivulariaceae > Rivularia > Rivularia sp. UHCC 0363. The sequence continues at coordinate 23,071 of NZ_JAYGHM010000032.1, forward strand.
TATTATCAAGTGTCATTGGATTTACGTGCATTCAGATAAACGACTTCTAGGGGTGTAATTTACCCGCTCCCGTCAATAAATAAACATTGCTTCAAAAGAAAGTCGCGGCAATGTTTTTTTCTGTTCTTGGGCTTCCCAACAGCAATAGAGGTTGAGGAGCGTGATTCTTTTAGTTGGCGATCTTCTTATTTTCCTCGATGGACAACTAATTCAAGAGTTGTATACTTAATTTACTTAAACAAAGAACTGTATAAGTTCAACCGATTTTACTATTTTTACTTGTTGTTGCCTTCATATAAGCTCGATAACTCCAAATTCTTGTTGATAATGGATATTGGTCATTAATTTTACAACTAATAGCGTTTTTTTTGGTTTATCGCCAGAAATACTGGTTTAATTTTGAAAAAAATTGAAAACAATTAAACAATTAAACAAGTAATACACCGATCCAAGCATGGAAATGATGACGTTAAAATTTGTTTACCAATATATATTGCGAGCTATGAGGACGTAAATTATCTATATGTAAAATAAATGTTTGACTCCTCACTCGTGGGGTTCCTACTCGTATATTTTTTCAAGATGCGTCTTAACACATCTTTTCGATGAATACGGTCATTACCGCAATTTGGTTAGATAGATGCATGATGATTTCTAACCGTTACTTAAAAAATGGGCAATTCTCCCCAAAACTGGATAAAACTACCCATCATCACCTGACCTTAACGGCTAGTTCAGGATTACAGCTTGGATTCTCACCAAGTTCCTTAACACGAGTCACATTTGATGTACCGACCTCCACAAGTCTTCCAAGCTGGGGTTTCCCCGCGTTCCTTGTAGAGTGACTGCTAAGGTTCGCTGTTAACGAGTGTTGATTATAAAACTCATGACGACGTACCGACTTGAGCTTTTTGTTGAGTCGGTACCATGAAGCCCAAACGTGTCTCCTGCGAACCTTTCCCTGCCGGGAGAGCGATATGAGCAGGCACTGACTCACTTAGTCCCATTGCTCTTCGAGCAAGAACTAAACCGGAGGCGGTATCGGAACTCATTCCATACAACGCCATAAACTTTGTCAACCCTCGAAACTTCATCATCACAAATTGTCTTACATCTTGCACCCTTGGATTTAAGCGTAACTATAACAAATGGGAGATTTATACTCCCTAACGGTAGGTTTTTTATAATTTTGCCAAACCTAAGACGACACAGCCATGTTAATTGTGGTGTAAGTTACTCCCAAAACAACAATCATTAATATATATTTATCAGCATAAAACTTATTTACAAACTAGGAGTGTTTTATACATTCGTCACCATAGGAATATTTTTAGGGAGTTTGAGAGTCAATCTTCTTTAATTTATGGTTCATCTGTACTAAAATTGTTTCAGGATTTGTTAAGTCTATAAACTCAATTTGACTCATATTTTCTTGAACTGGTAAGCGGCGAATTTTTGCCAATAATTTGATTTTCTCTGCTAATTCAGAAGTTGGGCTGCCAATATGTACGAAACCTAATTCTGTTTTTAAAATTATGTTATTAGGATTTTGACAATCAATTTCCATTACTTTTACAGAACTGTTGTTTACTGCTTGATAAAGCGGTTTCCAAAAGGAACGGCATTGCTGTAAATCGCCGATTAGTTTGAGACTAGGTAATTTATTTGCAGGAATTGATTTATAGTTTTCTATCCTCACCTCAACACCATTGATATCTATTAATCCCTCTACTAGTTTTTGATTTTTAGTATCAGCATCCTCTATCTTCTGATTTTGAGTAATTGCTACAGGCAATATTTCTGATACTTTAACTGTCAGTCCCGGTGGAAATAAACGACGAGTTACTGTTGCTTCCGTTATACCTGGTTGCTGCTTTAAAGACGCACTCAGACGACTTGGTTCAACTCGCCATAAAGACTGGGGATAAGATAATTGCATTTTTGACTGAATCGATTCATCAGATAATAACTGATTTCCGGAAACAGTAATATCTTTCTGACTTTTGAGTACCCATATTGGTTGAATTAAAAACCACAGTAAACCACCCGCTAACCCTGTTATTGCAAGGGTTCGCCAGATTTTGCTAATAATTTTTACCTGTCTGTTACGACGTAGTTTTTCGCGACGACCTGCCAATTCGGTGGAGGAAACTGATAATATTTCCGGCATCTAAACCTCGAAATGCATTTTGGTTCAAGTTATTGTATGAAGATGAATAAATTAGTTGAAGCCAAGGCTTTTGAAGTAAATAATTTATTTTCTAAGCATTTTCCTTTAAGTTTTCCCATAACAATAGTGGATTTAAAAAAACGCGAATCATTGACGTGTATTTTTGCTCTAATGTAGCCTTTTTACTTTAGAGTGACATTTATTTTCAAGTCAAACGGCTACAAATAATATAGAATTTACAACCATTCTTTTACGTATTCGGCTCAGAAACATTGACCGTCCTGCGTTACACCCCTTTTTTAATTTGGCTTATCGCTTAATAATCGCCCAATAATTAAATGCCACATTATACACGCTCAAGGCTTACTGCATCCAAAACTAATACCAATTTATTCTTTTTTGAAAAAAAAACCAGATAAACTCAAGTTGACTTGACGTATTTTCCAAAAAATGATATGCATGGGTTGCTACAATTAATACTTAAGTGTAAATTAAGGGGTGCTGATAATTATTCTTTTTTATACTAAAAAGGTAATTCAGCGATTCAATACAAAAGAGTTATAGTTGAAACCACGTATTTTTGTCAAAAGATTGCCGATGCTGGTATAGCGAGGCAAATAACGGCTAGGAACATCAGGGAAAAGAAAAAATTAATCAGATCTCGTAATTTGGGGAGCGAGTCAACTCAGTATTTTAATGCTTGAGTTAGGGTTAATGGTAATTATTTATATCTAGTGCATCTACATGAAAACTACGTTAAATTTGTCAAGGTTTTTTAAAACCTGTAATCCAAGCAGAACCTTGGTTATGGGTGATGATTTCGATAGAAAATACTATATAGATTTTTCAGAAGTACGGGGTTGTAAAATTGTCGAGGAATTGAAGCGAACAATTGTCCGTATTTCTCCTGATGAACCAACTTGCCAATTATTTACAGGTCATATTGGCTGCGGAAAATCAACGGAGTTGCAGCGTCTCAAAGCAGAGTTAGAGCAAGCCGGATTTCACGTAGTATATTTTGAGTCCAGCCAAGATTTAGACATGGCGGATATCGATGTCAGCGATATTTTGTTGAGTGTAGCTCGTCAAGTCAGCGCCAGTTTAGAAGCGATCGACATTAGGCTCAAGCCCGGTTATTTTGCCAATTTATTCAAAGAAATCGGCGATTTTCTGCAAACTCCCATAGATCTATCCGCAGAAGCGGAGTTTTCTTTAGGTATTGCCAAAATTAGCGCCAAAGCCAAAGATAGCCCCCAGTTACGTTCCCAACTTAGGCAGTATCTAGAACCGCGTACAAATAGTATTTTGCAAGCGATTAATGAAGAGGTTTTAGATAAAGCTAGCAAGCAGCTACAGATGAGGGGACAAAAGGGAATAGTTGTAATTATTGACAACCTAGATCGAGTTGATATGCGCCCGATGCCGTCAGGGCGATCGCAACCGGAATATTTGTTCATTGACAGGGGTGAACAGTTGCGTCGGTTGAAGTGTCATGTAGTTTATACGATTCCTTTGGGTTTGATTTTTTCTGGCGAATACGAAACGCTGAAAAATCGTTTGGGGGGTGGTATTGCGCCCAAGGTCTTACCGATGGTGTTAGTGCGTCAAAGAGATGGTGGTGACTGCGAAGCAGGAATGTCTTTGTTGCGTCAGTTGGTTTTAGCAAGGGCATTTCCCGAAGTTTCTGCCGATCTTAGATTGAAATTGATTCAGGAAATATTCGATAGTTCCGAAACTTTAGACCGTTTGTGTCGCGTAAGTGGCGGTCATATTCGGAATTTATTGGGGTTGCTTTACAGTTGTTTGCAGCGACAAGACCCACCCTTCGAGCGTTCTTGTTTGGAAGCAGTAATCAAAGATTATCGCGACGATCTACTCTTAGCTATTGACGATGAAGAGTGGCAATTACTTTATGAAGTCGTCAATCAACAGACTGTCAAAGGCGAATCTGAATACCAAAGATTGCTGCGGAGTATGTTTGTTTTTGAATACCGAGACATTAGAGGACGCTGGTTTGGTATTAGTCCAGCACTATCAGAAACTGAAAAAGTCCTCGCTTGGGAACGCTCCGAATACAAAATTCCAGCAATTCCTGGATAGAAAAAATCAATTTGGGTAGGAAGGGGTGTATTTTTCACCATTCTATTCCTCTTCTGCACTAATTCTTGATTACTTTTTTAAAACGAAACAGTAAATAAGTTTTCCAAGGTTCGATTAAAAAATTAGATCAAGCGTTTGTAGATTTATAGTTTTAATTTTTTAATTTGAATTTGAATTGGCCTTATACATATGATGCGGTAAGCAAGAGCGAATAGATATGAGTGAAAATACAGGTCTTACGGACATTGCCATTTCTAATCAGCACACCCTGCATAGACTGATTCGGGCAATTGCGCTTTCCAACGGTCAATTTTCTCTAATTTTAGTACGGTGCAATTACACAGAGTTGTGCAAACAAGTATTAGACAATATTCGCTCGCAAACCAAAGATGTAAATTTACGAGAAGTATTTCTGTCTCCTTCAACCACGGCTTTACACAGCACTATAGTCTCAGAACTATTTTTAGATATACCTGCTGTAAAGTCAGATTGTTTACCAACTGCCGTGATGGTATTTGGATTGGAGTCAATCACAAACTTAGAAGATTTACTTAGCGGTATTAACCAAGCCAGAGACATCTATGCCGATACCTTTCCTTTTCCGATAGTTTTGTGGCTCAAAGATGAAGTCGGGACATCACTTTCGCGGTTTGCACCCGATTTTAAAAGCTGGGCAGCAACTACAATTAAATTTGAAATGGCTGCGGATGATTTAGTTAATCTAATTCAACAGCAAACACAATCTTTATTTGACAAAGTTATAGATGCAGGAGCGCAAAAATTTTTATCAAATGCGGTCTTACTTTTAGATCCAAAATCCCAGCAGCGTCGAGAAATTGAATCAGCACGCAACGATTTACTCCGTCTGTACAACATCAAATTAAAACCACAATTAGAAGCAAGTTTAGAATTTGTCCTCGGACGCGATAACTACGTCAACGACAACATTGACAAAGCATTATTTCATTATCAGCGCAGCTTAGAACTGTGGGAAGAAGAAATAAATATCAAGGAAGTAGGGAGTAGGGAGCAGGGAGCAGGGAGTAGGGAGCAAGGAGTAGGGAGTAGGGAGCAAGGAGCAAGGAGTAGGGAGCAGGGAGTAGGGGAAGAAACCAAAATCAATTCCCCCCAAATCCACCAAGCAGTAGTCATGTTCCACCTGGGGCTGTGCTACCGACGCTTAGCGGATTTACAACCTGCTGCCAATATGAGCTTTTGGCAAAATGCTTTAAATTGGTTTAAGCAATGCTTGGATATATTTGAAGCAACACAAAGAAAAGACTTAAGCGCTAAATTCATTTTTCCCGCTTGTGAAATGCTGCAATCTTTGCAACAGTGGGATGACTTATCGCAGTTAGCAACGTATTCTTTGGAATTACACCAATTATCTGGGAATAAAAGATTAATTGCTCAAGATTACGGATTTCTTTGTGTTGTCGCTGCTTCTAAATCCGATTGGCTGCAAGCTCATGAATTAGCAAATACAGCTCTTGCGATCGCAGAAGAAGTTCCATTCGTTTCCCGACAACAAGAAAGCTGGTATCTTCTATTACTTGGGCGAGCTTTGCGGAACTTGGGTGAATGGGACGAAGCCGTTAATACTTTGGAATGGGCAAAAGTGGTTTGTGAAGCTCAATACGAACCATCTTTGTATCTAGAAATTGTGGAAGAATTACGCTCGCTCTATTTTTGCGAACGTCATGATTACTTAGAAGCTTTTAAACTCAAACGCGAAAAGATTCAAATTGAGCATCAGTACGGTTTTCGCGCTTTTATCGGAGCTAGTCAATTACAGCCGCAACGCTACAGAGTTAACCCAGTTTTACAATCGCAAAAAATCTCATCGATACCCGAACAAGTTGCCCAAGAAATCGCAGCTTCGGGAAGACAGCAGGACGTGCATCGGCTTCTAGAAAAAATGACTCGTGCTGACTGTAAACTTACGATTGTTCATGGACCTTCGGGAGTTGGGAAAAGCTCAATTATCAAAGCAGGTTTAGTTCCAGTCTTAAAACAAAATTTCATTGGGGAACGCATCGCTTTACCTATTGTTTTATCTGTTTATACCGATTGGACTACTGCTTTAGGACGCAGCATCAATCAAGTGATTGCTCGCACTTCTATATCTTTGGCAATAGAAATTACGGTTGGAGTTATTTTAGAAAAACTCCGGCTATTAGCAGATAGTAACTATACGGTTATTTTAATTTTTGACCAGTTAGAAGAGTTTTTCTTTGTCAATCATGACAGTACGCAAAGAATAGAGTTTTATCAGTTTTTTACTCAATGTCTAAATATTCCCTTTGTTAAAATTATTATTTCTATACGGGAAGATTATCTACATTATCTATTAGAATTTGAGCGATTAAGCTATTTAAGTAATCAAGACCAATATGATTTGGGAGTAATTAATCGAAATATTCTTGATAAAAATATCCGTTACTATTTAGGTAATTTCTCTCGTAAAGATGCCACGAGTATTATCCAAAGTTTGATCGAACGTTCTCATTATCAATTAAGTGAAGAACTAATTAATAAGTTAGTAGAAGATTTAGCAGGAGAAACTCACCAAGTACATCCGATAGAACTGCAAATTGTCGGCGCTCAATTAGAAGCAGAAAATATAACTACACTCGGAGAATATCAACGTAGCGGTGGTTCGGAAAAATTAGTCCGGCACTGGTTAGAAAAAGTTATTTTCGATTGCGGTCAAGAAAACGAACAATTAAGCTGGAAGCTGCTGTTTGAATTAACCGATGAAAAAGGTACGCGACCGCTAAAAACTAAAGCTGAGTTAGTTACCGCCATTTTTAGAGAAGATGCTTGTTTGGAATTGGGAGATTCTCAACTAGTTTCATCGGTGATGGATCGAGCTTTTGAGCGACCCAAGGAAACAGATTCTATTTTAAAGCAATCTGTTGGTAGCTATGGGGAAACTCAAATGGTGGTAGAAGATGATAACGGCTTCATGCATTCCTATAATGTTAATACCGTAGAATTAATCTTAGAAATCCTTGTCGGCAACGGTTTGGTGTTGCGAGTACTCCAATCTGGGGAACGTTATCAGTTGGTTCACGATTATCTAGTCCAACCAATTCGCGATCGCAATGACTATGGAATTACGGTTGAACTAGAAAAAATCCGCTTTGAAAAAACTGAAGCGGAAGTTGCCCAAAAGCGATCGCAAGCAAAGCTCAATTCGATACTACAAAAAAGATTGCGAGAAGCACGTTTAGCAGGTTTCGCTTTAGCAGTGATGTCAGCGACTATCGGTGGTTTGTGGTGGCAAGCTGACTTACAAAAGAAAGCTGCAATTAGTCAAAGTTTACGAGCAGAACGTAGCGAAACTAACCTCCAAATCAGTGCTTTAACTGCTGCTTCTGAAGCTTTATTTGCCTCTAACAAAGAGTTTGATGCTTTAGTGGAAAGTCTACGGGCTTGGAAAAAGCTCAAACGCGGTCATGGAATTCAGCCAGATACCCGAATGCGAGTAATTACGGCTTTGCAGCAAGCAGTTTATGGAGTCACGGAAGTCAACCGTTTAGAAGGACATGGTGATATTGTTTGGGATGTCACTTTCAGTCCTGATGGTAAGTTACTAGCGTCGGGAAGTCTTGATAAAAGCGTGAAAATCTGGCGTACTGATGGTAAATTGTTGCAAACTTTACAAGGTCATCACGAGAGTATTACCAGTTTATCTTTTAGTCCCGACGGTCAAATGCTAGCTTCTGCAAGTCGGGATAAAACCGTAAAAATTTGGCGTAAAAATCCCGCTACGGGAGAATTTGATTGGCAACCTGTTAAAACTCTCGGTCATGGAGATTGGGTGGACAAGGTTAGCTTTAGTCCTGACGGTAAGTTATTAGTTACCGGGAGTAAAGATCAAACAGTTAAAATTTGGCGCAGTGACGGTAAATTAATTAAGATTCTCCGGGGACATCAAGGCTGGGTAAATTGGGTAAGTTTCAGCCCCGACGGTCGGTTTATCGCTTCCGCTAGCGATGACGGTACCGTGAAAATATGGGGAATTGATGGCAGCTTGTTAACTACTTTACCAGGTCATCAGGAAGGGGCAACAGTTGTTAATTTTAGTCCTGACGGTCGAATATTAGCATCAGGCGATCGAAATGGTGTAATCAAATTTTGGCGACGCGAACAAGATGCTACAAATAGCTTCATATACCGTCCTTTTCGGAGTTTACAGCAGCATAGCGGGACAATTTGGAGTCTAAATTTTGATTCTCAAGGCGAAAAGCTTGCTTCCGCAGGAGATGACAATATGATCAATATAATTGACGTTAGTAATGGTAAATTGCTGAAAACTTTTAAAGGTCACAGCGATGCTGTAGTTAGTGTTTCATTCAGCCCCGATCGTAAATTATTAGCATCGGCAAGTTATGACAAAAGTGTCAAACTTTGGAGCTTAAATCCTCCTAAATTACCAGTTTTAAGAGGACATGAAGACCGAGTGCTAAGTGTTGCTTGGAGTCCTGATGGGAAAATGTTAGCCTCTAGCAGTCGCGATCATACAGTGAAGCTTTGGCAGCGACAATCGAGTAGTACTGTGGAAACTCGTTTTTACAAGACTTTGTTAGGACATACCGATCGGGTCGCGAGTGTTAGTTTTCACCCGAACGGCAAAATATTAGCATCAGCAGGTTACGACAAAACCATCAAAATTTGGCGACAAGACGGTCAACTACTCAAAACTCTTTCCGGACATACTGACAGCGTAACGAGTATCAGTTTTAGCCCCGATGGACAATTCTTAGCATCTGCGAGTACTGATAAAACCGTAAAACTGTGGAATCAAGAAGGTAAACTGCTCAAAACTTTAAAAGGACATCAAGCAAGGGTAAACAGCGTTCGTTTTAATCCTGATTCTCAAGTTTTGGCTTCTGGTTCTGACGACCAAACTGTAAAATTATGGCGACGAGATGGGACGCTATTAAAGACATTCTTACCTCATTCTGGGTGGGTGCTAGGTGTCAGCTTTAGTCCCATTGATAACTTGCTTGCTTCTGCTAGCTGGGACAATACCGTTAGATTATGGCGTTGGGATGGTACTTTATTAAAAACTTTGTTAAAAGGTTATGGCGATAGCGTTAGTGCCGTGACCTTTAGTCCAAATGGCGAAGTTCTGGCTGCGGCTAGCTGGGATAGTACTGTTAAGCTGTGGAGTAGTGAAGGTAAGTTAATTAAAACCCTTAGCGAACATGAAGCTCCGGTATTAGATGTTAGCTTTAGTCCTGATGGTAAAACTTTAGCGTCTGCGAGCGATGATAATACAATCGTTTTATGGAATCTAGACTTAGATAATCTACTAGTACGCGGTTGCCACTGGGTAAACAATTACCTCAAGTACAACCGCAATGTTGAAGGACGCGATCGCCAACTTTGTCAAGGTATCAGCTAGGACCACCGGAGTTAGGAGTTAAGAGTTAGGAGTTAGGACCACCGGAGTTAAGAGTTAATAATTAAAAATTTTCTCCCCATCTCCCTATCCCCCCATCTCCCTATCCCCCCATCTCCCTATCCCCCTCGACCCTACTCATCGGCAACATCTAAATTTGCCATCAAATCTTGAATCCTCATCCGCTCAATATAAGGCCATCCTCCTTCCGCTTCAATGTCTTTCAACAGCGAGTATAGCGCCTGACGATTTGATGGTAAACTTTCTTGAAAAATACCGTCTCTAACTTCTCGGTGCAATTTTTCTAACTGTCTAAGCAATGCTAAAACTGCTAAAATATCTCCTTTACAAAGCATCGAATATTCGTGTATACAGTCGGCAATTTCTTGTAATTTGTAAGATAGTTTCTGCAAATCGGGATTTTTATCGTTGCTCATAATATTCGCTAATTATATTTACCTTTTATTAAGCCTAATATTTGTGACGGGAAAGGCATAACTTTGGATAACTATAGCAATTCGTCGCTAAATAGTAACGTCAAAAACAGCGCTCCCCCTGCAAATAATAAGTCTACTTGTCTAAATTAAGAATGTCTTTCACTACAACACTAAAGCTCTTAATATTTTGAGACTTAGATTATATAAATGTTTTTTTGTCAAGCCTTGCTTTAAAGATGAATCAATAAGACCCAATCTCCACAGTGATTTTCGCAATGTTAAGAAATGTATAAACAAACAATATCTAGATATTAGCGATCTATGAAGCACGGTCAAATACAGATTGTTTCACCTCCGCACCTGGAAACTATTTATTTTCAGGTTGAAAAAATAGTAATATAAAACTTTAATAAGGATATAATCTTGTATATAAATTTTTCTGTTAGTACAAAACTGTAGGAGAATGAGATTAACTCAATACCAAATTTCATGTCGATCGCTGTTAAAGGAGAACTATAAAAACTTAACTATAAAAACATCTACTTTAGGTTGGCTATGGGTGGTGAGGTGATCTAACTCCAAATAAGAAAACTACAAAGGTCTTTTATTTGGCTGTTGCAAGCATCTTACGAAGACGATGATCGAGATGTCAGATAAACCCGCAGGGGAACAACTAGGAAATCTAAGAAGTGATTCTAAGATAGCTCCGCACCTGATTGTCGGAGAGATTGTCACATTTTCTAGCAATTACGAAGAAAATAATTGTGTGAAATCTTGATGGGATTTTTCTGGATTAAAAGTGAGCGTCAGAAAGATTTTTCCACTTAAACTTTTAGTGCTTGCTTGTCTCGAAATATAGTGGATATTGTTAGCCAATATTTTGAGAGAATATAGGATAGATGACAATGCACATGGCTAAGTTTTACAAAGGAAAGCTGCTGCGTGCCTACTTTAGTAAATGCTGGTAATTGTTAAACTGCTGCATTGTCAACATAAGATAGCATATCCTAATTAAAGTTAATGATGTGCTTAGTAGCTGGAGTAAAAACTCTGGGTACATCTAACTTTTTTTAGTTTAACAACTGAGAATATTAATTTTTGACATTGAGGTTAACCATGAGGTATCGCGCTTTAATAGTTGGTTTAATGGCTGTAATGTTTGGTTTGTTAACAGCTTGTAGCCAAGATTCAGATATAGCTAGAGGTAGTACCACTAAAGATTCACTGACTTACGAACAGATTGTAGGTACTGGCTTAGCGAACAAATGTCCTCTACTCTCAGAGACCAGCCGTGGTTCTGTCGCGATCGATCCAAACAAGTCTTACAAGATCAAAGAACTTTGCATGGAGCCGACCAGTTTCTTTGTTAAAGAAGAACCAGTTAACAAAAGACAAGAAGCTGAATTTGTTGGTGCGAAAATGTTGACCCGTAAAACTTCGTCTCTCGACCAAATTCAAGGAGATTTGAAAGTTAATGCAGATGGTAGCTTGACTTTTGAGGAAAAAGATGGCCTTGACTTCCAAGCGATCACCGTATTGCTTCCAGGTGGGGAACAAGTTCCGTTCTTATTTACTGTGAAAAATTTGGTTGCTCAAACCCAGCCTAATTTAACCAGTATTAATACCTCAACGGATTTTGAAGGAGATTTTAAGGTTCCTTCTTACCGTGGTGCAACTTTCTTAGACCCTAAAGGTCGTGGTGTGGCTAGCGGTTATGATAACGCGATCGCGCTACCTTCCCAAGCAGACAGAGAAGAACTTAGACGAGCTAATGTCAAGAGTGTTGAAGGTGGTAGCGGCAAAATTTCTTTGAATGTTGCCAAAGTTGATAGTGAAAGTGGTGAAATTGCCGGTACTTTTATCAGCGAACAGCCTTCAGATACTGACTTGGGTGCTGGTGAACCTCTAGAAGTGAAGGTTCGCGGCTTATTTTACGCTCGCATTGAACCAGTATCATAATAAAAAATCTGCTTATCAGTTTATCGAATTCAATTGATGTGAATTGAATTACCAATTTATTTAATTTAGAGGGCTTATAGCCCTTTTTTTATTTATAATCCCGCTCAAATTTTATATCTACAGGAATTACGTAATACTGTACTTTTTTTGGTGAAGTTGGCAGGATATCGATGTCTGGAATACTATATCTACCGAGATCGCTGCTCCTAGTCCCGATCTAATTATTTGATTTGTTTAAGAAAACTTTTTACTATCGGTATTTTCTCTGAAAAACTATATTTGTTAAGCTACTTAATTGTTTTGCAATATTTTTTTATCCATAATTCAACTAATTTTTTATAAATCTAAATTACGTAATAATTCGGTTACGTTCTTGAGCCATTTTTGTATAATTTGTTATATGTAGCGTATTTAGCTACAGAATTAAAAAGTTAAAACATTGCTTTGATCGTGCCTTAATTCTTGAAAGATAGATGGGAATTTTTAATCAATTGATGAATAATTTGCACGAAAATGCACTATGCGCGTTATAGGAGTTTTTTGGTTATTCAGAGTAAACCTTCTCTAATACAAGAAACAAATTAACTGTTGTGTCAGCTTGCATGAATTCATCAGCATACTGCCTTAAAAGCAAGCCGCGTTAACCTTCTGAGCCGTCCTCATAGTCTCATAATCATCCGTTATTGACCCTCGATAACGGAGGAATATGTTCGCCTGTATTTTCCGTATAAGTACTTAGATTCAGTGCATTACCAGCAATAATAGCCGTTCTAATTATTTAAATATTTTTTACCAATCATCAAGGTGCCATGTCTACTACCTTACTTACTAAAGAACTGAAGCATGAAATTTGGCAGTTATTGCGAGAATACGAGCAATCTCAGTCAGCAGATGTTCGCAATCAACTGGTAAAACTTAATTTTGGACTTGTCAGAAAGGAGGCTTACTATTGGATAAATCAATGTCACGAAAGTTATGACGACTTACTTCAGGTTGGCTGTTTGGGTTTAATTCGTGCGATTGAAAGATTTGATATTTCCAAAGGTCACGCATTTAGTTCTTTTGCGATTCCTTACATTCGCGGTGAAATTCAGCATTACTTGCGAGACAAGGGGGTGACTGTGAGAATTCCCCGACGCTGGTTAGCGCTGCAACAGCAGGCTATAGGGGTTTCTCGTTCTTTGCGGGAGCAGTATAATCGTCAACCGACTGACTCCGAAGTCGCCGCAGCCTTGTCCATTTCTCTTGAAGAATGGCAGGAAATCAAACTAGCTTGGGTAAATCGCGCTCCTTTAAGCCTAGACGTGCCTGTATATGATGGGGATGAAGATTCGGCGAGTTTAGCGGAATTGGTTCCCGACCATAGTTACCGGAGTTTTCAATTAGCTCAAGAAGACCAGCTACGCTTACAGCAAGCATTGCTTCAGTTAGAAAATCGTACTCGTCAGGTTTTGGAATTTGTGTTTTTGCAAGATTTAACCCAAAAGCAAGTAGCCGAACGGCTTGGTATTAGCGTAGTTACAGTTTCTCGTCGAGTCAAAAAAGGGCTTGATTCCCTTAAAAGCCTCATGGTTGCGGCAGAAGATTAACAAGCCCCATAAAATTTGAATAATTTCAAATAATTTCAAATTAATCTATAAAAAACACAGGTAATGTATCAAACAACCCTTGACGTAAAAAAAATTAGGTTATAACTGGATCAGATTTCACTTTTGATACACATTTCAAAAGCTAGATTTCAACTATTCCAAATTTTCCTGTCTTCTCTTGAGTATGGCTAATGGGTAGACATTTAAAAATCACAATTGCATCTATTTTAGTTTTGGCGATCGCCGGATGTTCTGGTGAAGAGGAACAACAAACTGTTGCTCCGACCCCCACCGTAACGGCAGATAGCCAAGGAAAGACACCCTCTTTTGAAGACCCTGTGGTGCCTGGGAACAAAAATACACTTATTGCTCAGGCTCCTTCCACTTTAATCCAGCCAACTAATCCTACTGAACGAGTAGGAATAGTCGCGAAAGGACGTACCGATCCGTTTGACGATATTATCTCGCCTGTAGTTATTCGTACAGAAATAGATAGTAATAGCACTGGTAGTAATACCGGACAAAGAGTTGTGCCTGTATTACCTCCTTTGCCAGGAGTTAGCAGTAGAAATACTGCATCAATACAGCGAGCTAGGAGAAGTGCAGTTATTTCTGCAACTGCTGGAGGAAACCGAAGCGGTAATTATCCAACTGCTAGAGCAAGCCAGGGAAGGAATATTAGTAGAAATTCTAATTCAGCCAGGGTAAATTCAAGACAATTACCGAAAGCAACAGCTAAAACAGGCTCCAAGGGTAGCATGAGTCCAGCTATGGTTGTACCGAAAATCATGCCTGGGGTGATACCACAACCAGATCTTGCATCTGTGTTGCCACCACCACCGCAACCAAAATTAGCTCAAGCCGTTTTAGTCTCGGGGGTAGTTCAAGTTGGGAATCAACCCCAAGCCATCATTAAAGTACCTAGCGAACCTACTAGTCGGTATGTTCAAGCAGGACAAAGATTAGCGAACGGACTGCTTGTTAAAAGGATTGAAATGAATGAAGGTTCCGAACCGATTGTTATTCTGGAACAATATGGTATTGAAGTAGCCAGGATGGTAGGAGAATCTCCTATGGGAGCAGTTGAACCAAATACGGCTTCTACATCCAATCCTGTTTCGACATTACCATCGTTACCAAATGCATCGGTCGGAGCTTCTTAAGATATGGAAACAAGGGAAAAGATTGTTATACCGGGTTTATCTTTGACGGTTTACCGTGAGATTGCCGCTCATTTGGGTTCTGTAGAAGGAATCGAAGTGGGATTTATGGAACAAACTTCTCAAGAATTTGATTACAACCAAAGCCAAGTCGGTGGTTTATGGATTGATTACACATCATCTACGCAAGCTAGACAATGGGTAAGACAAATTCTGGCTTATTATCAACATTGTTACGGTGTTTGATTGTAAACAGCTTTTCCTGCTTAACTAAAGCCAATTTATAACCCCTCTTCTTTTTTAGGAGAGAGGGTTTTAATTTTTATGACTGTGGCTAGCCAACTATAAAATATGGCTTTGTGAAACTAGAAATATTACCAAGACTTTGATGGTCAAATAACGTCACACCCACCTTCAAGTCTAATTTAACGGTCTTTACCTTCATTCGACCAAAAATAACATAGATACAAGATAGCAAAAAAGCTGTTGATATACTGCTCTAGTAAACTGCCAAAACATTTCTCAGTAGAAGTTTGAGTCAACAGCGATTATGATAATTTTAATTTAACTATACCTAAAGCCAGTACAAAATTATGTTTTAATCAAAACAACAATTTGTATGATGCAAATACAAATTTAGTACGGTAAACTTGCAAGCAAGGTAATGCAAATAATACTACGGCTGGTATGAGCTTTAGGCATCATTCACAATGGAAAAGTGGCAATTTCTGATACAAAAAGAAGGCGAACGTACTTGGCATCCTTTGCAGAAGCCAAGGGTAGAAATCATGGAAGGTCGGTATCGAGTAGTTGCTCGTTCTCACCGTAGTAATACTGATGTGGAAGTTAGGGTAACTCACTCTTCTCTTTCAGAGGTTCCACCTAGGCGACGTATTCAAAAACGCAGACGACGTACTAGTCCAGAAGGCTTAACGGCTGTAATTCCTTTTACTTATCTCAAATCGGGAATTTGGGAATTACAATGTTCTGGCGATTTGATGTCAGACCTTCTGGGTGCATCTTGGCAATATACTGTCAGTCTGGTGGTTGTAGCTTATGGTGCCGAGCAAAAATCAGTTGCGCCAAAAAAATCTCAAAGCCAGGAAGGGATACAGACACAAGCTAAATCAAAAGCAAAAAATATCGAACCAAGCCCTTTATCTAAGATCGAAACCAATGATGCTGGATTAATATCTTCTATTTCTATAGAACCTGTCAAAAACAAAAGTCGCAATGTTGGCGATCGCCAAATCATCTCAACCACATCAGTCAAAATTTCGGATCGAAGCGTTAGCGAGAAACCGGCTGATAAATTACGAGAGTCTCTCAAAGGGGCTTCTAATAAGCAAAAAACCGTAAGTAAACTACGAGATTCTATTAAAGCGACACCACATAAGGTTACTACTACATCCGTTCCAAAAGAAAAGCCACAATTACCAGAAAAATCATTAGCGACACAAAATAAAGACGTTAGCGAAACACCTACCCAAAAAAATTTAGCAATAATCGAGCAAACTGCCAGTCCGGCAAGAATTAAGGGAGATACAGCAGAACAGATTTTACAAAATTTGATCGAGTTAGCCTTACCGTCTTCGGATTTATTTGTCGATGAAACGGTTGAATATATCCCACCCCCACTACCATTACTGTTAAATCTCGATCAAACTAACTACGTCGCACCTTGGGGAGATAGCATTAATATTGAAGGAGTTGTTCAAGTCAAGGAAACAAATGAGCTTAAACAAATAACACAAACTGAAGTCATAATTGAATTGCGATCACCGCAAAATTCTGAGTTATTGCAATCTAATCGTCAACCCACCAACCATCAAACCCTACCATTTGCGATCGCGTCTTCAATTAAGATTCCTTCAATTTCTTCTAAGTTAATTCTGGGTGAAGTTAAAGTATATGGGGCATTTTCAAGTGACGGTGCTGTAGAATTATTAGCGTGTCAGTCATTTACAATTACGGCAGATATAAGTGCGTTATTAGCAATTACCGTTGCCGACCCCAGTGAATTAGTTCGCTTTGATTATTCTACAAACGAATTATCTGAAGTAAGTGATGCGTCTCAAATTCTAGAACCGGGGATGTCTCTGGATTTAGAACTGTTTAATTTAGCAAAAACAGCAAAACGACAGCAATCTTTACCAGGAGTACGATCCAAAAAACAATCTTTGCCATTGCGAGTAGAACCCCGAAATCGCAAAAAAACTGTCAATCCGCTGAAATTACCGAGTGTCCCTGGTTATCAAGAAAAAATTGATCGGTATATAAATAACGGTTATATCGAAACTGTTTCTGGTTCTACTATTACGGGTACTAGTTTTCCTTATTTACGAAAGTCAAAAGCTTTAACAAGTTCTGATGTAGAAGTAGAATCTGAAACTGAGGCTTCTGTTGGTGCAACATATGTAAATGTTGCCGACAATCAAAATATACCTGACTTAGCTCAAACTGAAAATAGTAATTTAACTGAGTTGGTGGTTGACGAGCAAAAAGATGATAATTCCTTTGAGTTTGAACCAATTACACTTCGTAGATCGGAATTTATTGCAGCAGAAAGTTCCAACACATCTCCTTTAATTAGACAGTGGATGCTTTCTCAAGGATATTCTTTACCCGAACCGATTAATGTGGAGTATGAAGACTATGAGATTGAGACGACTAATCAAAAACCTCATCAACATACTCCAACCGCTAAAAGCGATCCGCAAGAGGTAACTCAAAATGTTTCTTCCAGCCTAAGTATACAGTCAACATCATTCCCTTATTTCTCTATTTCCTCTAATTCTGGATGGGAAATTAGTAAAATTGCCACACCATCTACTCAAATAGCTCAGGAAATCGTAGTAGACGATCCAGATACTTTTGCAGATAATATTCCAATTGTAGAAACGCAAACAGATCGACCGATAGATGAACCGCTTAAAAAACTATCAGCCCTGTGCGTTATCGGTACTCAAAATATAGAACAGTTGCCAATTCCTCAACTATACGTACCACAAGGCGAACTGATTTCGGGTAAAGCGCTCAACGTGCGAGTACGTCTACCCCAAGGAAACTCCGATCTTGCCGTAAAGTTATGGTTAGAAGATTGTCAGACGAGACATTTGCTTGACGGTCCACACCTACTGAGCAATTTAACCCCGAACAAAAATGGAGAATTAGAAGTAATAACCAAACTAAATATTCCTTTTGGCTGCATAGAGATTCGCTTGGAAGCGATCGCCATAAATATAGTTACCCAGCAAGAAAGTCATAAATTGACAATTCAACGTACTGTAATACCCCCGGATTTGCCTAATATTCAATTTGATGCAATTTTGGGGATGTAAAAACCGATATTGAAAGATGTTGTGTTAAAAATATGTACGATTTCGCTTCAAGACGGTGCAATTAGAGTAAGCTCGTGTTGAATTGTAATGCGATTTTATAGGAGGTTTTACTATGGGTGCTTCTTTTTTGCCATCCATCCTCGTTCCTTTGACTGGTTTAGTTTTTCCCGCTGTAGCAATGGCATTTATGTTGTTGTACATGGAACGCGATGATATCGGTTAAATTTTAACCGTAGATAAGCAGGCAGGATACTCTACTTGAATCTTAAATACAAGAAGTTGTAGTACAGGTATCCTGCTTGTTTATTTTCTAAAAGCAATATTTCTGTAATTGCTAAAACCGCCCATCTACAATAGACAGGCGGTTTTTAAAAAATAATTTCTAATTAAATATTAGAAAATACTTGAAAAATCGGACTTTTTCTAAATGGTTCAAAGTTTTTTAAATCGAAGAACCGAGTCCAGCGTAGGCTCCGTAAAAGAAAATACCTAAAACAGTGATCACACCTAATCCTGCGACTGTAGCGACAACCCACAGGGGAATTCTTCCGCCTCCAGACATAATACTTACCTCCTTAATTACAATGTTCGGTGAATCAATTTTGGATTTTGCGGAAAGTTAGGGGTGTAGATTTTCTTCCCCCTAAACTTTCCAAGACAGATTTACGATTTTAGATTTATTGCATAGTTGAATTCTTACTTGAAACCTTTAACAATTTAATCCAAAATCCAAAATCCAAAATCTAAAATCGTCGTGGTTAGGTTAAATAAACAATGATGGATTTATAAATTAATCCCAGTCCGACTAGTTAGTTAAAGAAGTAACTAGAAAACAGAATTCCTAGAACAAACACTAGTAAAAGTCCCAAAAACAGGGATGTGCGGTTTAACTCTACCGGCTGATTATTGGAATTGGTATTTCTTTCCACAAAAAACTCCTAGCGTTGAATAAATTGCATTGCCGCGATCGCGCCTAAAAAGAATACAGTAGGTACTGCTAAAGTATGAACCGCTAGCCATCTAACGGTAAAAATTGGATATTGTACTGGTTGGTTGATGTTATCTGAGTTTGTCATAATTAAAAATTACTTTCCGATAAATACGTCAACTTGTTTTTTTGCATCAAAACGATTGTTTACAAGTGGCACTTCTTGCCTTTCTTGCGTGTAATAGGTATCTGGACGGGGAGTCCCAAATGCATCGTATGCTAATCCGGTGCTGACAAACAACCACCCAGCTATAAATAAAGCTGGAATGGTGATGCTGTGAATCACCCAGTAACGGATGCTAGTGATAATGTCTGAAAACGGACGTTCTCCGGTAGTTCCACTCATAAGTCTTGCGTACCTATCAAGAATATAGCTAAATGACTGATGTGTTTATTATCCTACAAAGTTAAGAAAGAGTTACAAGTTGCAACATATTCTCATAATTGGGAAGAAGCATTTTGGCTCAAATTGCGACCAAAATTATTTTAAGCTTTGGATGACTCCGTAGACGGTGCAATATCAGGCTGATACTTCAACAAAAAGCCACGATCTCCGATAATAAATCCTTTCTCAGGAGACAAGAAAACGATTTTGTAAAAATTTGTTGCAACATTTTCTACATCACGGTCTTTCTCCCAAGTTTGTCCTCCGTCAGTGCTGCGAAGTAAATTAGCGCTACCCCCACTAACCCATATTTCGGATGGAGTACGGTAGGCTAAATCGAGCAATCCCCAACTTGTGGATATTTCTGGATATTTAGCGTCAAGCCATTCTTCCAAATTGTTTGGTTCGCTAAACTGGATTTGTCCACCTCGCGCTAACATCCACATTTGCCCGTTTTGAGCAAAACCCATGTTTTCTACTTTGCGAGAACTATTGCGGTTGTGCTGAACCCAAGCATTTTGTCCGGGTTCCCAAGTGGAATAGAAGTTACCTTTACCAGAAACCGCAATATATTTACCATCTTCGGAACGTTCAATGTTGCGTACAACCCCAACAGATTCTGCAACTTGCGCTTTCCAGTTTTTCCCTCCGTCAGTGGTTTTGTATATTGCTCCCACGTCAGTAGCCATTTCAGCGCTATTTTTACCCAGAGCCACAATATTAACGGGATTACCGGGTAGCTTTTCGCTCAAAGGAATGCTCGACCAAGTTTTACCTTCATCGTTGGTGTGTAGCAATGTAGAAGGTTCCACAGCTATCCATCCTTCATCTCCGGCAAAATCGATGGCATTAAAACGGTAGTTTTCGTCATCCAACTGCAAAGCGATCGGCTTCCATGTTTCACCACCGTCTTGGGTTTCTAAAAGAGCAGCTTTACTACCAACGATAAAACCGTGATTGGGATTGCCGGTAAAAGCAATATCGAACAGCTTGGCATCAGTAGGTATAGAAATTGGCTCCCAAGGGTTGTAACTCATGGAAGGAACGGTACTACAACCGACACACATGAGAGCGATCGCCAACAAAGCCACTATTTGGCGGCTAATTCTCAAATTTGATAACATTTCTATCAGTTCTATTCAGTTAACTTTTTCTTAATTTTCTTAATTTGTGTATTGAAAGCTGGCTGTAGGTGGTTTATGTGTCCACCATTACATACATGGGTTCTCATTTTAAGCCATACAGACTGATAAAAAACAGGAACCCAAGAGCCAAAGCGCCAAAAATCAAGAGATTTTTTTGACCAGGTGTCAATTTATTAACGCCAAATCCATAGCCAAGATTTTCCGAAAAACCGGAAGCAGTCCCGGCAGGACCGACATTTTCAAAAGCTTTCATTTTTGCCGTACAAACTGGACAGCGCCAAGTTAGAGGCAAATCGGCAAAAGCAGTACCGGCGGGAATGTTATGGCTATCATCCCCTTTCTCTGGTTCGTAGACATAACCGCAGGCACGACACTCATAGCGGTCTAGCTCGGTATTTTCAACAAGTTCGCTCATGATGCTAGACAAGGCAAAGCTTAAATATACGTTAAAAATTATGACACAGTTGTCAGGTATTTCTATGAAAAGCGAAAACTAATCAAATAGCTATCCGCGTTTATTTAACACGTTTTAGAACGCTCGAATCGATATAATGTAAAAGAAAATTACAAAGTTAATTTCGTTAATAACGGATTTGTATTTATTGTGTTTGTCCTCTCCGGTTACGAATACCTTTTAGGCTTTTTAATAGTGTGCAGCTTAGTGCCTGCACTAGCTTTATCTGCTTCCAAACTTTTGCGACCGAGCAGTCGCAACCCGGAACGGCGCACCACTTACGAATCTGGGATGGAACCGATTGGTGGAGCCTGGATTCAGTTCAATATCCGCTACTATATGTTTGCGCTAGTGTTCGTGGTCTTTGATGTTGAGACCGTATTCTTATATCCTTGGGCAGTTGCCTTCCATCGTTTAGGTTTACTCGCATTTATTGAAGCGCTTGTTTTTATAGGAATTCTCGTAGTTGCCCTAGTGTACGCATGGCGTAAAGGAGCTTTAGAATGGTCTTAGATAATACAAAAGAAGAACGTATTCTCAATCCGATACAGCGCCCCAACGTGACCCAAGAGCTATCGGAAAATGTGATTTTGACTACTGTTGATGACCTCTACAACTGGGCGCGACTTTCTAGTTTGTGGCCTTTGTTGTTTGGTACAGCTTGCTGTTTTATTGAATTTGCGGCTTTAATCGGCTCTCGATTCGATTTTGACCGTTTTGGATTAATTCCCCGTTCTAGCCCCCGGCAAGCCGATTTAATCATTACAGCTGGTACAATCACCATGAAGATGGCACCCCAACTAGTGCGTCTTTACGAACAAATGCCAGACCCCAAGTATGTAATTGCGATGGGTGCTTGCACGATTACCGGGGGTATGTTCAGCGTAGATTCTCCTACCGCAGTGCGGGGAGTTGATAAACTGATTCCGGTAGATGTTTATTTACCAGGTTGTCCTCCACGTCCGGAAGCGATTATCGATGCGATTATCAAACTGCGGAAAAAGATTGCTGATGATTCGATGCAGGAGCGGGGTTTAATTAAGCAAACTCACCGCTACTACAGTACGACTCACAGCATGAAGCCTGTAGAC
Source organism: Rivularia sp. UHCC 0363 (assembly GCF_034931125.1). Taxonomy (NCBI): domain Bacteria; kingdom Bacillati; phylum Cyanobacteriota; class Cyanophyceae; order Nostocales; family Rivulariaceae; genus Rivularia; species Rivularia sp. UHCC 0363. The sequence goes on from NZ_JAYGHM010000032.1 coordinate 45,303, forward strand.
CAAATTCTCACAGGACAATATTTACGCTCGGAAACGCGCATCGCTCCACCGAAAGAATTAACCGAAAGCATTGGTATGCCAGTACCGCCTGCTGTATTAGCTTCTCAAAAGCAAGAGGAAGTAGAACGTGGCTGAAGAATCAAAACCAGTACCCGCAGAAGAGCAGTCCCCTGTAGAAACAGGCAAAGTATCTAAATGGCTGAGTGAAAACGACTTTGCTCACGAGACTTTAGAAGCCGACCATAGCGGAGTAGAAATAATTAAAGTAGAGTCGGATTTTCTTCTCCCTATCTGTACTGCTTTATACGCTTACGGATTTAACTATCTCCAGTGTCAATGCGGTATAGATTTAGGACCGGGAGACCAGTTAGTCAGTATGTATCATTTGGCTAAAGTCAGTGATAATGCCGATAGACCAGAAGAAGTTCGTGTAAAAGTATTCTTGCCTCGCGAAAATCCCACAGTACCTTCAGTGTATTGGATTTGGAAAACAGCCGATTGGCAAGAGCGCGAATCTTACGATATGTACGGCATTATTTACGAAGGACACCCAAACTTAAAGCGAATTTTGATGCCAGAAGATTGGGTCGGATTTCCTTTGCGTAAGGATTACATTTCGCCAGACTTTTATGAATTGCAAGACGCTTATTAATGCAATTTGTATAAAAATAATAATTTTACCCCACGAGTAAAATCGGGGGTATTTTTTTCTCGTTCCCAGTCTCCGGCTGGGAATGCATCTCTTAAGGCTCTGCCTTGTTTATATACCGGAGGCGGAGCCTCCCGCAAGGCATTCCTAGGCAGAGCCTGGGAACGAGGAAACGAGGAAATTCCTAGCTCCTAACTCTTTTAATCCAAAATCCATTGACGCGAAAGCGTCTTCCCGCAGGGTAATCCAAAATCTAAAATCCCGCAAGGGGATCTGTTTCCGAAAGATCTGTTTGCATGGGTTGAGATTCTAGATGGTTGAGAAAATCGAGTAATTCTTCTTCTGTGAGTAAAGTTCTTCCTCGTTTACCGTAGGTGTCGATCAAATATTCTCTTCCTTGCTGTGGAGTCCAACCGAGACGCTCAAGCTCAACGTCGGTTTTGGCAATCACATCAGATAAATCTACGGGTTCGGTCTTTTTCCTTTTTTTGGTTGTGCTTGTTTTTGATGTTTTTTTAATAGAATCCGTTTCAGTGTTTTGATTAATTGGAGTAACGTTACTCGGAGTCGGATTTTCTTCTGCTTCGAGTTCGTCGTCGGACATGATATCCCTATCTTTTATTGGTGTATCAAACTCCGGCTCGTTGTATGTGGGAATAGGTAATGGTTTATCTAAGTCTTGGTCGTAAATCTCGCTGTAATCATCTGTTGAAAATACGTCTGGATTGGATGAAATTGCTTGCGGTGCTTGGGTAGGGCTGCTTGGTGGAGTTATTGGCGCGATTTGCGTTGGGGCCATTGCACTGGTATTAGCGTACTCAGGAGCTTCAACTGAGGGAACCGCAGAATGATTTGCAAGTAGCTGTAAGTTAGGTTTTGGAGAAGCTGAAACTTCTTTTTGAGCGATCGCTTTTTGCTGTACTTCTGTTTGTGGTTCTTCCTTGGTGATTAAAACCATTAATGCCCGAATTCTAGATTTATCTTCTGCTTCTTCAACGGTTTCGGCTGCGGCCATTCCGGTAGCACGGGTTACGCCTTCAATTTGTACGCTAGAGCGGACAATATATTTACCGTTGTAAATTTCTACTAATTCCGAGATTAGGCTACCTGTAGGATACAAGCTCTGAAATTGAGCCAACATAATATTTCTACCAATTTAAGTCTGCTTTTATGTGGATGGTTGCTGGTGAAAATTTAATTTAGATTAACTGCAACCTATTAGGGAAAACTATTTCTTACTTTAATTAAGCAAGGGTTTGAATTTGAAAAAATTTTCCCCTTTGAGATATCGTTCAGTCATGTATCAAAAAACTTGCTACAACCTTTTGATGTGTTATGGTATTTACCGACGGTGCTGACAGAGGGTGTTTGATATATTTTTCTTCGCAGAAAAATAGTTAATACCTGCACCGCAAACTACCCTAACATATGTACGGCTATGGTCGGGGTAATTTTATATGTGTTTCTCCATGATTTAATTCTGGCGTTGCATTTCGTTGTTAAACTACCAGACGGCTGTAGTTCTATTTTGATTGCAGGATCTGTCCTACTGTAACGAAGTCCGCTCTCGGTGTTTCGATTGTAGCGAATGTTGGAGTCGGTGAAGTCATTTTTTAGCTGCTGCTGAGTAATTTTTAGTGGCGTTGCTATAAATGCTATACTAATTACCCAAATTGCTATCCAGAAAATAGTTCTGGAAGTACGCTCCTTATTTACAATAATGAAGTAATGGTTCCACCTCACTACGCGGTTTTGCTGCTGACCTGATTGTTACCGATTCTACATAAGGGGCTGTTCGGTTCGTCGGCAGTTTTTCCGAGTACATTCTCAGAGTTTGGCGGCACTTAAGTACCCGAATGTGGCGAACAATAGAACATGGACTCGTTAACCGCAGACCAATAAACGGAAAACTAGTTAGGCGATTTGTTCGCTTGTTACTCATTGCTCCGCTACTCGTAATTGGTTCGGGCGGGGTAATAATTATTTCAGGCGTGCTTTGTCAGATTAGGAATAATGTTGGAACTTTTTGCCGAACAAACTCTGAGATAATTGTGCAATACCTTCCAAGGGGGCGGGTAATTCGTTTCTAGATAACCGAAACAATTTTAGATTTTGCGGAAAGGTTGGGGGTGTAGATGTTCTTTCCTTCAAACTTTCCTGCGGCAGATTTTGGATTTTGGTTTCAACTAAGATAATTTTTGTAGAAATGAAATTTTTTGCAAATTGTAAATCTAAAATCCTCAAAACTCCCGATTCATCGGTGGAATTAATCTAAAACCGCAAATTGCAAATCCAAAATTGACTGACTTCTTTTTTGTGGTCAGGGTATACGCAATCGGGCGAACCAATTAAAAAAAACGATGTTTTGACCAAAGGTCGGTTCAGTGCATGGAATTTTCAATCGCTACACTCCTTGCCAATTTCACTGATGATAAATTGGTAGCTCGCAAACTTCTGGAGAAAAAACTTGGTTGTGAAGATGATGAGAGCATACAAAAACTGGAAATTGCCTTAGAGGTTTTAGAAAAAATCGGAATTTTGGCGAAGGAACGAGGCAAGTACCGCCGTCTTTCGGAAGATTCTTTGATTGAAGCTAAACTACGATGTTCCTCTAAGGGCTTTTGTTTTGCAATTCAAGACATAGAAGCTGCTGAAGATATTTACATCCGGGAAAGTCATTTGAGCAATGCTTGGAATGGCGATCGCGTTTTGGTAAGAGTTCTCAAAGAAGGTAGCCGCAGACGTTCACCAGAGGGCGAAGTCAAACTGGTTTTAGAACGTTCTAACCACACTTTGTTAGCACGAATTAAGCAGATAGAAGGAGGTTTCCGCGCCGTACCTTTAGATGACCGGCTGCTGTTTGAACTCAAATTGCAGGATAATAATATTACTTTAGATCGTGCGATCGACCATCTTGCTCACGTACAAGTACTGCGCTATCCGCTGGCTCAGTACCCACCTTTGGGTAAAGTGGTACAAATCCTCGGTAGCGATGCGGAAGCTGCTGCGGATATCGATTTAGTCACCTGCAAACACGACCTTTCCCGGACTTTTCCGGCGAATATCGAAGATGCAGCCGCCAAATTACCCAAACGGTTACTTAAAGCAGACCGTAAAAATCGCCTCGATTTAACAGACAAGTTTACTATTAGTATTGGCTTTAATGCTGAATCGGTAATAGTTAGGGAAAACGCCATATCTCTAGAAGAAACTGAAGAAGGAAATTGGTTGCTGGGCTTTCATATCGCCGATGTTTCTCATTACGTACAGCCTGATGAAGCTTTAGACCGCGAAGCTTTAAAGCGGGGAAGAACCGTTTATTTAGGGGACTTAGTATTGCAAATGCTACCAGATGGTGTTGCTGCAAGAAGTTCCTTGGTTACGGGAAGCGATCGCTTGGCGATTTCTTTTCTAATTACTTTGGATGGAGAAACCGGAGTTGTTCTGGACTGGGAAATTCAGCCCAGCGTGGTTAATGTTGATAAGCATTTAAACCAAAAGCAGGCTTTGGGAATTCTTGCGGCTGATACTAAGGAATCTCCTGATGTCATAGAAATGTTGCAACAGTTGCAAGCTTTAGCGACAGTTCTTAAAGAACAACGTTTGGCTAGAGGTAGCTTACAGTTAAATCTGCCTTGCAAGCAAAACCCTTTCTATGATGAAGGTGCAAGCGGGTGCGTCACACAAACCGATTCGCCAGTTAGTTCTTTGTTAACGGAATTAGTACTGCTAACAAATCAGTTAATGGCAAATCATCTGAACGCTTTGGGTGTTCCTGCGGTGTGGCGAGTTCAGGGCGCACCTGACTCTGAAGATGTCCAGGAAATGCTGAAGCTGGCTATTAATTTAGGTGTAGAACTAGCGCTACCGGATGATATTGAGATTCAACCTTTGGATTACCAACACTTGACTAAAGTGTTTGCAGAATCTGCTTCCGAACAAGTTCTAACTTATTTATTGCAAGACACTCTTAAACCACCCGTTTACACTACCAATCAAGGGGGACACTTTGGTTTAGCGCTGCCAGACGGTTACGTTCACTGTACTGCTCCTTTACGGCGCTATCCCGATTTATTGATGCAACGGGTATTTTATGCCTTAATCGAAAACGGACGTGATCGCCGCAATACTCGGGTCAAAGAACGAGTGAATCTTCGTTCGAGTAATTGCCACGGTGAAATTAACTGGAATGTTTTATCTCCGGAGTTACAGCAGGAATTACAAATCGATTTGGCAAGGGTGATTACCCAAATCAACGATCGCGAAAAGGAAGTCCAAGAAGCTGAAGCCGATTTAGAAGGTCTCAAAAGAGCGGCTTTGATGAAACAGCGGATTGGTGAAGTCTTTAGTGGTGTAATTACTGGTGTCCAATCCTACGGGTTTTTCGTAGAAATTGAGGTGCCATCGCCAGATGAAGAAATTAACAACGTACCTTTACGTGTAGAAGGACTGGTACACGTTAGTTCTCTCAAAGACGACTGGTATGAATATCGCGCTCGACAGCAAGCATTGTTTGGTCGTAAAAATCGAGCATCTTATCGGTTGGGCGACCGTGTAGCTGTCCAGGTTAAGAGTGTAGATTATTACCGTCAGCAAATCGATTTAGTAACTGTTGGTAGCGAAGGTCCAACTGGCGATCGCGATGAACCGACCGGCTATTATGTGCCGCAACATTACGAGTCGGACGATTTAGAAGACTATGAAGAGGAAAATTAATCGTTAAGTCGTCAGTTAAAAATTAGGAGTTAGCAGTGAGGAGTTGTGAGTTTTTTGATCGAACTGCCGTTTCTAACTCATCTTAAATGTGAATTAACGCACCGATAAACCTAAATTAGGATAAAAGGCGTTTTTAATTTACCGTACTGCATAACTCCTAATTTTTTTTATCAAATTCTCAGATAAAAAATAATTACTACAAACAACCAAGTGTCCAATAACGTCAAGCCATTAATATTAGGTGTCTCAGGTGCATCAGGTTTAATTTACGCCGTTCGCGCTCTCAAATTTTTGCTAGAAGCAGAATATGCTGTGGAATTAGTCGCATCCAAATCCAGCTTTATGGTTTGGCAATCGGAACAAGGTACCCCCATGCCGTCGGAACCAAAAGCACAGGAGCAATTTTGGCGACAGCAAGCAGGAGTGGAGCTAACAGGAAAACTATACTGTCATCCTTGGGCTGATGTCGGAGCAAATATTGCTAGCGGTTCCTTCCGCACTTTAGGAATGATAATTATGCCTTGCAGTATGAGTACTGTAGCTAAATTAGCTGGTGGGTTGAGTTCGGATTTATTAGAAAGGGCTGCCGACGTTCAACTTAAAGAGGGGCGAAAGTTGATTGTCGTACCCCGCGAAACACCTTTTAGTTTGATTCACCTGCGTAATTTAGTTAGTTTAGCAGAAGCGGGAGCCAGAATAGTTCCGGCAATTCCTGCTTGGTATCATCATCCCCAAACTGTTGAGGATTTGGTTGATTTTGTTGTCGCTCGTAGTTTAGATCAACTTGATATTGATTGCGTCCCGATCAAACGTTGGCAAGGTCGTTGAGAGTAGGGAGTGGGGAGT
>NZ_JAYGHM010000032.1:51767-56811 GCF_034931125.1 Rivularia sp. UHCC 0363
TGGGGAGTAGGGAGTAGGGAATTGAAATAATTTTGCGTGAAATCGGATTTTAGCCAAACCGGGAAATAATAAATCAAAGCTTTTATTTTTTCAAGTTTTAATTAAAGGTAATATAAATTTTTCAATCGTATTTATCTTAGTTCTTATGACTGTAATTCGCTTAATTCTCTTGGTAGCAGTACTGGGAGGTCTGACGCTATTGCTGGCACAAAATTGGTCTCCTGCAATACCGTTGGTTTTTTTAGGCTGGCAAACTAAACCACTTTCTTTGGCAATATGGATGTTGTTTGGTACTGCTGCTGGTGGTTTTACTTCTTTATTAATTAGCAGTTTGCTGAGGTTATTACCAAACCGTTATGTAACGCAGCCGCGTCAAACTACATCATATACGCCTTCCGATTCACCCCGCGCCGATCAACGTTCGCGACCTAACGAAACTTACCAAACGACACCACCAGCTAGCACACCACGACCACCGGATGAGTTTGAGAATACTGCCGATGATGATTGGGATTTAGATAAAAACGTTAATGATGATTGGGATTTTGAAGAAAGATTTGAACAAAGAGAATCTCAAGCAACTGATTCGCGATCGAGCTATACAAAAATTCAAGATGACAGGGATTACGAAGATTTTCAGCAACCATCTTACTCCCCTCAAAAACGTGATTTTAAAAATCCTAACGTGGAAAAAACAGAATCAGTATATGATGCCGATTATCGAGTAATTATACCGCCTCCCAACCAATCCGCGACTTCAAATGATGATACGGATGATACAGATGATGATGACGATTGGGGTTTGTTTGATGATGATTTCGACGATGATGATAAACGCTCACCACGTCAATAACTGCCAATAAATTTCAATAAACAAATGTTTTTTCTACTTTATTCCACAACGCTCGCGGGATTCTTGCTTGACTCTACCGTTCATGGCTGCTTCTTGAAGAACCACGAAAGCATTAAAGTCTTCACAGTCATACCGGGTTGTCAACAATCTACGCAGTTGATTTTCTGCTTCTACACTCAGATAACCAGTTGTTAATGCTTGTTGCACTACATCACGAATTCTAGTCATTGCTAAAACCTCAAACTATTACGTTTATTTGTTCGAGCTTTCTCAGATAAAATATGCAACGGCTAACAGTTTTGCAGATATTACGGTAAATAAAACCATTTTTTTGAGATTCCAGAAGGTTTGGGTCATTTAAAACAACATTAAAATTTGATAGCCGTCAAATTAAATCCCTGCTAGGAAGTCAGCCAGGATTGTCCTTAGTCATTGACTTACATTCATTCAATAAAGTTTCAAAGAACTTTTATTAAGTTTCTGTTAAGTTCAAACATAGCGAAATTATCACGGAGAAGTCACCTAACAACCGTTATCAAATTCGTTATAAATTTATTTTTATTTATTCTTGCTTTAAATAAAAATACCTAGAAACTGGTTAAAATAAGCCGTATTCAAGTTTAAGTAAATCAGTGAAAATAATGGATGTAAGCAGTCAACAGCAGATAGAAGAGGATTTTATTGAAGCTAAGAACAATTGGGACTTAGAAAAATTATATATTGATTTAGCATCTAACAAAGGAAAAGCTTTAACACCTGTAGAAAAAAAGTTTCTCCGGGGTTTGCTATGCGGTTTCAGTCCAGCAGAAATTGCCCACAAGGTTTATAAAACTCGTAGCAGCAGCACTGTTAGAGTCTATCTTTCTAACGGATTGTATAAATATATAGAAGAAATGTTAAGTAAGCAAACCTCGGAATTTATTAAGGTTAAAAATTGGAGTCGCGTAACTCAACTCTTAGAAAAAGCAGGTTATAAAAAATTGCTACAAATGCAATCGGCATCCCTAAACGGGAATTCGACTAAACAAAAAACGGAACTACCGACGATGAAATCTACTCCTACACAAGATTGGGGAGAAGCGATCGATGCAAGCATCTTTTATGGAAGAAGGGGTGAATTAGCTCAAATAAAACAGTGGTTGCAAGAGCAAGCACGTCTAGTCGTAATTTTGGGTATGGGTGGAATTGGTAAAACTGCTTTGTCAGTAAAGTTAGCTGAACAAGTTCAAGATAATTTTGATTATGTTATCTGGCGTTCTTTACGTTTTGCTGCATCTCCAGAGGTATTTTTTAATCAACTTTTAGCAATAGTTTCACCACAAACACTGACAAAAAGGCAAAGCATTGCTCGCTGTATTTCTGAATTGGTAGATTGTTTACGTTCTTCTCGATGTTTAATTGTATTAGACCATTTAGATTCTATTTTATACAGTAGTTATAGCTATAACACGAGAGATTCTTCTGGGATATTAGCTAGTAATGGTAACGCGATCGCCTCAAATATAGATTTACCGCAAATTCAATATCTTCCGGGTTATGAAGTTTTTGGGGAATTTATTCAACGCTTGGGAGAATCTGTGCATCAAAGTTGTTTGCTGTTAACGAGTAGGGAGAAACCCCAAGAAATTGCCGCTCTTGAAGGAGAAACTCTACCCGTTCGCTGCTTGAAGTTAACGGGGTTAGATCGAGTAGAGAGCGCATATATACTTAAATCAAAAGGATTCGCTACCGTTAAAGAAGAGGATTCTCAAGAAATAACCCAGCGGTATGCAGGAAATCCTTTATTTATAAAGTTAGCTGCTACTGCAATTGGGGAATTATTTGCTGGGAATATAGAAGAATTTCTTCAGCAAGAAACGGTAGTTTTTGGGAATATTCGCTCTTGTTTGGATGAGCAATTTGACCGTTTATCTGTTTTAGAAAAGCAGATTATGTACTTGCTAGCTCTCGATCGCGATTTTGACCTACAGACATTGCAACAAAAACTGACGTTGAGGGTATCGCAACGATTAATACTCGAAGCTGTAGAATTATTACAAAGGCGATCGCTAATTGAAAGACAAACATCTAATTTTTATCAAACTCCCGTTTTAAGAGAATATTTAATTGAAAAGCTGATCGAGGAAAATTTAAAATATAGCCAAGATGAAGCAAGTTCGCTGTTATTTACTCATACAATCTTTGAAAAGCAACTGAAAAACCATCTGAAACTAAGTCGCTTAAATGCCGAACTTTGAAGTAAAGTGAGAAATTAAGAACCTTTGTCTTAACTCTCGTGAACAACTTATTACAAGGAATAAACCTTTACTTAATCGGAATGATGGGTGCTGGTAAAACTACTGTAGGACGCGCTTTAGCGAGCGAACTGGGATACAGATTTGTTGATACCGATGAAGTAATTACCGCATCTGCAAAACGAAATATTAATCAAATATTTGCGGAGGAAGGAGAAACGGCATTTCGGGAGTTAGAAAGTGATGTACTTTCTCAAGTTAGCGCTTATACAAAGTTAGCTGTAGCTACTGGGGGAGGTATTATCTTAAAGCGTCAAAACTGGAGTTATCTGCATCACGGTTTGATTGTCTGGTTGGATGCATCCGCAGAATTACTGTATAACCGTTTGAAAGAAGATACTACAAGACCTTTATTACAAGATAGTAATCCTTTATTGAAATTACGCAGTATTTTACAAGAAAGAGAATCACTTTATGCTTTAGCTGATTTACGAATCACTCTCACAGAAGGGGAAACACCAGAAGAAATTGCTCAACGAGTACTCACTCAAATTCCCAGTGTTTTGAAAAAGTCTTCTAGGAAGTAGGTTGGGTTAGGTGCAGCAATAAGTATGGTTTTTTACAAGTAATTAATTGAAGCACCGTAACCCAACATTGCATTGGTATTAAAAAAATTGTTTAAGTAGGTTGGTCTTGAAATTGTAATTAGGACAAGGCAGTAGGCAGTGGGCAGCTTTGCTGTAGGGGTAAGAGTTTAGACCTAATTTAATTTATATTCTGTTACATAGTTCTGTTTATTTCTGCCGACTTACTTATCGAGTTACTTTTATGCGCCAAATTCTTTTAAACTATCAGGATGCGGATTTAACAAAAGAACGTTGCTTATGATGGTTAATGATACTGAATATATTCATCAGGATGCAGCTACTCGGGTAAAAGTCCTGAGTGAAGCACTACCTTATATCCAACAATTTGCAGGTAGAACTGTAGTCGTAAAATACGGTGGTGCGGCTATGAAAGATAGTAGTCTCAAGGATAAAGTTATCCGCGATGTTGTTTTCTTATCCTGCGTAGGTTTACGACCAATTTTAGTACATGGTGGCGGGCCGGAAATCAATACTTGGCTCGAAAAAATCGGAATTGAACCGCAGTTCAAAGATGGTTTACGAGTCACCGATGCTCCCACAATGGACGTGGTAGAAATGGTCTTAGTTGGTCGAGTTAATAAAGAAATAGTTGCTAAGATAAATCAAGCTGGTGGAAAGGCTGTAGGTTTATGCGGCAAAGATGGTAACTTAATTAAAGCTCGTCACCAAGGTGAAGATGACATTGGTTTTGTCGGAGAAGTTAGCTCTGTAAACACCGAAATTTTAGGAACTTTGGTGGAAAATGGTTATATCCCCGTAGTATCGAGCGTCGCTGCTGACGATACGGGACAAGCTTATAATATTAACGCTGATACGGTAGCTGGAGAAATAGCGGCTGCATTGGGTGCAGAAAAATTAATTTTGCTGACTGACACTAGAGGTATTTTAGAAAATTATCGCGACCCTTCGACTTTAATTGCAAAAGTAGATATTAAAGAAGCTCGCGATCTAATTTCACAGGGAATAGTTGCTGGAGGTATGATACCCAAAGTTACCTGTTGTGTGCGTTCTCTTGCTCAGGGAGTACGTGCAGCTCATATTATTGATGGTCGCATTCCCCACGCTCTTTTGCTAGAAATATTTACCGATGGTGGGATTGGGACAATGATTTTGGGTTCCCAGTTTCAGTAAAGGGAATTATTAAAAGAATTTATCTTAATCGTGTCGTAACCCAACATCAATAATTGCGGACAAATATTCACTATTTGAATATGCGAAATCCGCTAAATATAATGTTGGGTTACGGTGGAATTCAATTTTTTGCATTTATGCTCGATATTAATTGTCCACCTAACCCAACCTACCAATTC
>NZ_JAYGHM010000032.1:57234-86558 GCF_034931125.1 Rivularia sp. UHCC 0363
GTCCACCTAACCCAACCTACTAGCTAGCTACTCCCTTTACCAAGGGGAATTAATGATAATCCGCGAACCTGGTTGCTGATAACCTTGTCGTCGCAAATTGCGGTAATAACGTCTTTGATTTCGGGGACTTTTAATCATCGTTGGGTTAACTAAAACTGGATTAATATAGGTGGGGTTATAAATCCTTGTTGTATAAGGTTGGGAGAAATAACTTTGAGTGGGTATTTGTCCCGTTGCGGGATTTACGGGTACGGGTGTAAAAATAGGGCTGCCGTAGATAAAATTACCTACAGTCGGATGTTGTCTACCATAGTCAGAATTGCCACCATTAATGATTATGACAGATTGAGCCGAGGCGGGTGTTGCTACAGCACCGATAAAAGCGATCGCAATTCCCAAGCCCAAAAAATACGGTTGCGCTTTTGCGTTCTTAAACATAATACTTCTCCTAGCTAACCACCGATGGCTAAATATCGGCGAATCTACCTACCTAATTAAAATTTTAGAATTTTTCTCCCAAAAAATACTTACCTTTATAAAAGTTTCTCAAAATGTTGCTTTAAAGCGGCAAAATAAAGATGTTGATTGTTTATAGATGAAAAGTGAGTTCTGATTTAGAAATTGCCAAACAACGCTACCGTAACGGAAAAGCTGCTTTTGAAAACGGCAAATACCGTCAAGCAGTTGAGGAATTAGAAAAAGCTTGTGCTTTGTTATCGCGCAATAGTAGCCTTGGAGGTGAGGTGCAAATTTGGTTAGCAACGGCTTACGAAGCTGCTGGACGTAATCAAGAAGCGATCGACCTTTGCGAACAGCTTAAACGTCATCCTTATCCAGATACAAGCAAAGATGCAAAGCGATTGCAGTATATTTTCAAAGCACCTAAGTTGGAACGTCCCAAAGAATGGATGACTGAAATACCTGATTTGGGAACATTGTCCGATAATGAAAGTAAAATGCGTTTAGCTGCATCTGTAAAAAAATCTTCCGCACCTAAACAGCCATTAGAACCGGAATTTATTGATTTAAGTCAGGTAAATACTCAAGATAATCGCTTTATCTGGCTAACCTTAATTGTGATTGCTGTGACTTTGGGTAGCTTGATTTGGTTAATTTGAACAATTAAGCTTTATAGTGCCACAAGCGATCGCAAAATCTGAAAGTCTGTTGAAAACCCGTTTAATTTTGTAATTCTAATTTTGTAATTATGTCACAATTAGTTAAAAATTTTTCTAAGCGAATAGGGCTTGTATGCATTTTACTGTTAGCATCACTGTTAACTGGCTGTGTAGATTATGATTTGGGTGTAAATTTAAACAATGCTAATTACGGACAATTCGTCCAGCATATTAAATTAGGAGAAAAACTCACAAGCTTTAGCGGTGATTCAGTTTACGAATGGTTGGACAGCATCGAAAGACGAGCTAAAGAATTAGAAGGAAAAGCACAGCGGATTTCTCAAGAAGAAGTAATTGTGACCATTCCCTTTAGTAACGGTAGGGAATTACAACGAAAATACAACACATTTTTTAACTCCAAAAATAATTCTAAATCTCGCTCTGCGAAAGCCGAATCAGAACTACCAAAAATAGAATCAAACTTACAATTATCGCAGAGTAATTTTTTACTGTTAGTACGCGATCGCCTAATTTACGATTTAGATTTGCGTTCCTTAGCTTTAATTTCGAGTAAAGGTAACGTTTTAACTAACGCTGGTTCAATTCTCGATTTAGAATTTAACTTGAACGCTCCTTGGGGTGCTAACAGTATCCAAAATGAATCCATCGAACCGTTAAAAAATAACAAACAACTTTCATGGAAACTCAAACCAGGACAGTTAAATCATATTGAAGCGGTTTTCTGGCTTCCCAGTCCGATGGGTATTGGTACTTTGCTAATAGTGCTATTTATCGTACTAGGATTTTACCTGAGATACAGCTTTATGCCAGATCCTAGAGTTCAGTTTTCAAGTGAAGAGTTAGGAGTTAAGAGTTAGGAATATTGACCAGACTTTTGAAGAGTAAATAAGTGTGCAATATGTTTTAAGTATTATTGTACTAAAAAGGAGGTAAAATGTGTGGTAAAGGCTCAAGATATCGCTGATTACTTTATTTGGTTAGCAAACTATACTGGGTCTTTTATTAGTAATCTCAAACTGCAAAAGTTGGTTTACTACGCCCAGGCTTGGTATTTGGCGATTCACGATCAGCCTTTGTTTGATGAAGATTTTGAAGCTTGGATACATGGTCCCGTTATTCCAGAACTATATAAAGAATACTGTGAATTCAAATGGAAGCCTATTTTGAAGGAAGTTGAGGAGCCAAGATTCACTGAAGAAATTAAACAATTTCTCTCAGAAGTTACAGATATTTATTTTGGTATTGATGCTTACGAACTGGAGCAAATGACACGTTTTGAAGCTCCTTGGATTGAAGCTAGGGGTGAAAAACCAACCGATGCTCCTTGTCATGAGATTATTAGTAAGGAGTCAATGAGGGAGTATTTTAAACCCCGTGTCGAAGAAGAAGATTCCGCAGCCTAAGCGCAATATCCATTCTGGTAAAGGAATAAAGCCTACTTCAATCCCAAAGCGAAAAGGTATCTGCTTTTCTTACAAGTACTTCCAAAGCAACCACGAGAAGTTCTCAGTTACCAACAATCAGCCAGAATATTTAGTAGTATTTCTTGAAAGATTGAGAGATGTTAGTAACTATAGCTTCCAAGAACTTTTGAGTAATCGTAGCAAAGCGTTACGTTGTCACCCAATTGATTGGTCAGATACTACCGAATCGTGTTTTGGCATTCCCAATGAAGATGATTTGGTAGACACACCTTATCAATTCTCAATATCTTCTAACAAATATGGTAGGGTGCATGGATTTTTTATTGAAGAAATTTTTTACATTGTTTGGCTTGACCCAAATCACAGATTGTACTTTAGTAATAAATAAAAGCGTATTTAATGCTTCCAACTTGAGATAGGTGTAGCAAACACCCCATCACCCCATCTTCTGTTGCCAATTACCAAAATCTGTGTTAGTAATACGTCACTTATGATACGCAGGTAAAATCTGCTGTCAAAAAAACCATTCAATTGCAGCAGTTGTGAAAAAGAAGCTTGTATTAGTATTTACCTTTGTAGCAATTAATTTGGGTTCGGGATGTTCCCAAGTGCCAACATCTAATTCAGCGCAAGTAGATACACCAATAATTCTTGCTAAACCAGGATCAGAACAAGAAAAACCAAATACTCCGATTGAGGAAGGGTTAGAAAGTTTAGATAAGCTAGATAAAAGCTTCAATCGGATAGTTTTCTTTCTGGCTAAAGTTGCGATTATTTTACTGAGTCTGGTTCTGATTCATCGAATTATTTTACTGATTGCTTTTCGCGCATCTCAGTTAGTAATTGATAATTTTACTAATGCTTCTGGTGCGGAAGGAATGGAATTGGTTTTACCGGGTTTGAGTCAGTTGGGACGAGAAAGATTGGTACGGGAAATGAAGGGGGTTCACCAGCGGTTAAAGGAACATATTCGCGTTAGTGGACTGGGGACTTATCGTCCTCCCGATAAATTATCCTTACCGCAAGCAACTCCCGATGAAAGACTTTCTAACTTAATAGCTTCGCTCAACGAGTTTACACCGGATCAAATAGACCCTTTCGTAAGTCTGCTCAAAATTATCTTTCCTGCTTACGGTACGAAAGTTACGAGCATTTTACAAAGCCAGGGTGAAGATTACCGCAAATTGGGAATAACCTTTGAAATTACGGATATTGGAGGTCGCATTGCTTCTAAACTTTATACTATTTGGGAAGAAGCGGAAACTGAAACGGTAATCAAAACGGTACCTAAAACGGCATCTAAACCAGTTATTGATGGGGTTGAATTACCCGTAATTGATTCATATCCGGAAGTTAAAGACCGCTACCGTGCTTTATTAAAACCTGCGACTCGGTGGTTAGCGCTGGAACTTTCCAGAAGAGAAATGCTCGCTAACGTACCCTGGTATTATCTTGGCAACTGGTACAAACTTTATCAAGCACAGATAAATAACTTTTTTGGTGTAATTAATTATGCCAGCGCTCCAACTCATGGCAGATTTTTTTACCAATTAGCAATTGAAGATTTACAAGCAGCAATAGAACTCGACCCTAACTGGTATCAACCTTACGAAAATTTAGGCGATACTTACAGCATTCAAGGAAAAGATTTTCAAGAAAGCGCCAAAATTAACCGTCAGCGACAAGCAATTTTACAATACGAAAAAGCATTCGCTAGATGTGAAGATGAAACTGTGAGAAGAAGGATTAAAGTTGGTAAAGCGATCGCGCAGTTACTAACGAAAGAGGAAACTCTCGTTAAGGAGGCTCAAACAGAGATACAACTGCTAGAGAAGCAGTGGAATGCAGAATCCGAGCTAGGTTCTCGATTTTTGTACAACTTAGCTTCTTGGTATGCAATTTTTACCGCACAAAATAACGGTGACGAACAAGCAAAGCGAAAATCCCAAAAGTACTTAGTTTACGCTTTATTACGAGATCGCGATCGCAATCTTTGGGATTGGGCAAATAGAGATCCAGATTTTCAAGCGGTACGTGAAAGCTTTACTGATTTGCAATTTGTACTGTTGAAGAAATTAAATGAGGTTCCTGAGTTACCCCAAATGACGGGGGAAATTTTTGACAAACACTCAGGAGACATCCTCCATGAAATGAACTGGGTTTAATTAAATATTTAATTAAATATCTAAATACAGGAACGAATCGCAATGACCGAGAAAAAAGGTAAAAAATTCCCCATCAGAATTAAGACTTCGATCAAGCAATCTCAAGGAGAACTTAATAAACCTTGCGAAACTGAAATAAATACAGAAAATATCAAATCTGACATTACGGAGGAAAACATAAAACCTCGTATAACTGTAATTACAACCGAAGTTCCTACTCATCCAAAAATTGTCGGACAAATACCACCCTGGGATGATGATGATGATTCCCAGCAGGACGATCAAACTAAGCCTCCAAGTATTACAACAGAAATACCATGTGAGGATGAAAAATTTAATATCACACCCAGAGCTACAGGAGAAATTCCTCCTTGGGATGATGAGGAAGAAAGCAAATCCATAAATAAATCTGGCGGTTGAAACCGCGTCTACACAGGCAAAGTCCACCTCCGTGGACTTCATGAATTATCAAACTTTAGTTCCATCTTCCTAAAAATTTTTTAATCACCATCACAATATAAGAACCATCTATGTTGCTTGAAATCATGCCTATAGGATTTAAACGTATTTCATTCTCTGGTACTACTAAAAAGACCTGATACCTATATCCAGATTCATCTAATTCTATACGGTTATATTTTATATCTATAATATCGTCGAAAGGATATTGAGTTACTTTTTTACCAAACATTCCGAAGCATCTGTAGCGGCTGACAGTTACAATATTTGTTTCTTTATCAAAGGTAAAGTTAACAAATAAACCTGTTAGTGTTAGTAACAAAATTATCATTCCAAAAAATAGACAAATTCCAAAAACTATATAACTCCAAACTCTATCGTCTACGATGCCTATTAATTCTTTTTCTTCATTATTTATTAAAAAATTATTGATTGACGATGTTAATTTTTTTATATTTTCTATTTCATAATTCAGATACATATAGTCTGCAAAAGGAATACTTTCGCTCTGAGTTAGCAAAAATATTTGATAACTAACGTGTTTTCTATGGTGTTCGTCAAATTCTATTATCTTTTCTACTTTTGCTTCAATTATGTTTGAAATTAACTTTGGATTCTTTTCATGCTTAAACCAACCAATGTCTGTAATATTACAGTTTGTTGGCAAATAATCTTGTCTTGGATTGGAATCAATGTTGGTATTTGAAATATTCTTTATAGAATGCTCGCAAGTAATTTTGTGAATTAGAATTTGACCCGAAGTATCTAATAAACTTAAAAAGAAAAAATTAATTGTAAATATTGCTAGAAAAAAACTTGACTTTGGTCTAAAAGTAACGCTAAGCTTAGTTGAATCTTCACCAGATATTTTGATGAAGCCACCTATAGAAATATAGGCAAAAGCAATTAAATTAATTGCTAATAAGATTGTGATTACTGTCTCTTCACCCATATAATACAATTTTTATAAATTGATAAAAGTAAAAACTTCTTAATCAACAAGTATATCTCTTGTCTCTGTTAATACTAGTGTCTGAATTTTAAAGCTTTAATATATTTTTCTCGCCTATAGCAATCCGAATTTGAATGTGAGAAAACACGTAGATGTAGGATTGGAATAACAAGTAAATTTTTATTCATACCTGGCGACTAGAAGTCGCGGCTATACAGGCAAAACCCGCCTGCGCGGGTTGTTTGATTAAGTCCACGCAGGTGGACTTCGCTTGTGTAGTAGCGGTTTTAACCGCCAGTTGATTTATCAATTTCTCACAAATCATTTAGGATTGCTATATATAAAAAAAGACGGGCTAGAAGCCCATCCCACAAGAATATGTTTGATTAACTAACCCTTGCCACGGCGGGTTTCGCTTGTGTAGCAGCGGTTTCAACCGCCGGATAAATTATAAAATCAACTTCCCCAAACAATTAAGGAGACAAGCGCTGAATCTTCCAACTATCATCTTCATTTCTTGTATAAATTAAACGGTCGTGAAGACGGCTAGAACGTCCCTGCCAAAATTCGATTTCTGCTGGTATAACTCGAATTCCTCCCCAATGGGACGGACGGGGTACTTCTCGATCTTGGTATTTTGCTTTTAATTCTTCCAAGTGTTGTTCCAGCACTTCTCGATTTTCGATGACTTCGCTTTGATTTGAAGCCCAAGCACCCAAACGACTGTTAAAAGGACGACTATAAAAATATTGATCGGACTCCGCATCAGAAATTCTTTCTACCCTTCCGCAAATCCGAATTTGACGCTGGAGTTCAGCCCACCAAAATACTAAAGCAGCTTGGGGATTTTCTGCTAATTCTTGGGCTTTTTGGCTATTGTAGTTGGTATAAAATACAAAACCGCGATCGTCAAAATCTTTTAACAACACCATTCTTGCTGACGGTTTACCATCTGTAGTAGTAGTCGCAACAGTCATAGCGTTTGGTTCTAAAATATCGGCACTCAGCGCTTGGTCGAACCATTCCTTAAACTGTACAAAAGGATTAGAATTGACCTCGGTTTCACTTAAGCCCTGCAAAGTATAGTCTTGGCGAAGGTCAGCTATAGTTTTATCCATTACAATTATTTGATTGCAAAATTATAGTAATAATACAATTAAAAAAAATTTATGCGGATGCGCCGTTGGGCTTCCCTAAAAAATTTATTAGTATATGGTTTGAGCGCCCCAATTATAGCTCTTAATGTTGGACTGCTGTCTTTCCTGTTTCATTACTTTCGGCATCCACTGACCATTTTAAGTGTTGCAGCAATCCTCGCTTTTTTGCTCAATTACCCCGTCAAATTTTTAGAACGCGCTCGTATTTCGCGTGAATGGGCGGTAACTATAGTTTTATTGGTAACTTTAACTTTAGTGATTTTGATCGGTATTACCTTGGTACCACTGGCCATAAATCAAACCATCCAGCTTTCCGACAAAATTCCCGATTGGTTAAACAGTTTTCAAGACCAGCTAGAACAATTAGAAGCGATCGCAAAAAAAAGACGCTTACCGTTAATAAACTTGAAAATATTAGCTAATCAAACTAACGCTAGTATCGAAAACTTGCTACAACAACTACCATTCGGTGCCGTGGGATTTGCCGCAACCCTTATATCAACGTTAGTTAATACAGCGTTAGTAATAGTGTTAGCCTTCTATATGCTTTTATATGGCGATCGCGTTTGGTATGGCTTACTAAATCTCTTACCTGAAAAAATCCGATTTCCTTTAAGCAAATCCTTACTACTCAATTTCCATTACTTTTTTCTCAGTCAGTTGTTACTAGCATTATTCATGGTAGCGAGTCTGACACCAATTTTTTTATTTATTGGCATCCCATTTGCTTTTTTATTTGCTGTGGTCATCGGGTTGTCCCAACTTATCCCTTTTGTGGGAGCGACTTTAGGCATTGGTTTAGTCACTATACTGCTACTACTGCAAAATTGGTGGTTGGCAACTCAACTAGCATTCTTTTCATTTTTGATACAGCAAGTTAAAGATAATTTGTTGGCTCCTAAATTACAGGGAAAGTTTACTGGACTAAATCCCATCTGGATTTTTGTGGCTATTTTGATGGGCTTCGAGATTGCTGGATTATTAGGAACATTGGTTGCGATTCCCATCGCTGGAACTATTAAAGGCACCTTCGATGCTCTTAGAAAAGAAAATTCCACTCAATCCGTGTCTATTACCATTGATCAAGAACCATCGGAGCTGTAAACAGCTAATAAGTAGGTCGGGTAAGGGTTTAAAGTTAATTTACCCAACCGTTACATAGTTCTGTTTATTTCTGCCGACTTACTTAGATTTGAATTTATTATTTCTAACTCATAACTCCTAATTATTCTCCTGATGGTAAGTAGATAGGCGTAATTAAATATAAGATAAGACCTCACCCTTAACCCCTCTCCTTATTAAGGAGAAGGAAGCCGGAGTCAGAGTGAAGTTTTATATTTAATTTGACCCACTTACTTACTGCAACTGAAAATTAGTATTCTTTAACACTGGTTATCAAAATTAATTATGAGTAGTCTTGAGGGAGAATATGTTTTACCGAGTCAAAAATATCAGCGATGGAAAACGCTAGAGCAGAAAAGTTAAGGATAAATTAATTTTTAATAAATTTTTAATTAAAAATTGATGAATTAAATTTATGTCTTTGACTACGAACTAGCTGTTTTAGACCTTTGTTCTGGATAAAAACCATAATTAAAGTGTGATTTTTGAATAGGAAAAGGTATAAAAATATCGTGATATACTTTCGAGGGTGAATTTTATTCTTATACTCTATTATTCGTAGATGTGTAACTACTGCATTACTAAAAATGCTTTTTTATCAGAGTTGCACTACTAATACTTACCATTCATGGCGAGTATTAATGGGAAAGACCGGGGAAACAATAGCCACACTAATTACTTAACTTGATAGTTTCCAATGAGACAAGTAAATTTTGCAATAATTTTTATTTTTTGTTTAGCTTTTGCTTTGTTCAGTATAGAAAACACTGAATTAGGAACGATTCATCTAATTCCGGGAATGGAAGTACAGGCTCCGATTTCAATTGAATTGCTTATAGCATTGGGTTTAGGCGGAGTTTTGGCTTGGTTGTTTAGCGTTTGGACTCATTTAGAAAGACTTTTATGGTCTGGTCAAAAAGTTCGTCAAAAAAATGCTCGCATTCAAGAATTAGAATCCAAAGTTGAAAATTACCAAGCCCAAATTCAATCCCTACAGCCTTCTCTACCACCAGCTAGCGAAGCGTCAGCAACTTGATGAGATGGGAGGACAAGGGGATGGGGGGATGGGGAGATGGAGGGAAATTCTTAACTCCTAACTCCTAACTCCTAACTCCTAACTCCTAACTCCTAACTTCCAATTCTGCCCTTTCACAAAAATTCTAGTATTTGTCGATGGATGCTTCAGAGCTTTTAGAAACGATCGCGCAACTTATTCACCAAGCCGAACAAGGTGAAATTGACCCTTGGGATGTGCAGGTAGTTGAGGTGATAGACCGTTATATAGAACTCATGGCACCTGAGAAAAGCACGAAGGGTTATGAAGCAGATTTGTCTCAGTCAGGACAAGCATTTTTATCGGCATCAATGTTGGTGTTGTTTAAAGCCAATACTTTGATGGAATTGCAATCGGCAGAAGATGAAATTGATGCTTATGCAGGAGATGAATTTCTGCTTGATGGTGAAGATGCTTTGAATGAGCGTATAGCTAGACTGCCTTTGGAGAAACAGCTACGACGACGGCGTTCTGCGATGCCTCCACCCGCACGTCGCGTTAGTTTACAAGAGTTGATCGATCAGTTGCAGGTAATGGCGAACCAACTGCAACTAGTACAAACAACTAGTAGACCTTTAGCGAAAAAACGTCAACCTGGGGTTAAAACTCTCAAAGCAGCATTAGAATTAGCGCACCAAGAAAATCTCACAGAAGTAGCTGGAGAGTTAGAACAAGTTTTACATACCAAAGCGGCAGAACTGCATTTGGGAGAAAGCTGGATGAATTTGGAACAGTTAGTAGAATGGTGGTCTCAAACTAAATCGCTATCGGATTTAGACAAAAACCATTCCGGCGGTGAAAATGCTCATACAGTCAGCGTATTCTGGGCGCTACTACTGCTATCGGCTCAATCAAAGGTGGAGTTGTATCAAGAAGAGTTTTATCAGGAAATCAAAATCCGTTTGCTTGCAGATACTAATAGCTCGATGTCTCAAGCAGCAAGTTAACTAAACGTGCGACAGAAAACGCAGACAGTTTTTGCGTGAGGTTAGGGAATAGGAAATAGGGAAAAAATTACCCGGTAAAGTTAACTTGGTAGATCGTTAGCAGTTCATTTCATTAATTTTGACGGCTTGTATTTCAGTCCTATTCATAGGACTTTCGCTATTAGACGGGGGTTGAAAACCACCGGCAGGTTGTGGGGTAGTGCGAGCATCTTGCTCGCTAGTTGCTTTTAGCTCGCTGATTGTAACGAGCGACCTTTCCGGCTCGCACTACGAATGCATAACCCAGCAAAATTAATGTGGTAGACCATTAAGGTTTAGAGAATGAATTATAAGTAAATTTAAATATTGGCAACTTCGTATCATTTAAGATGCTAACAGGAGGCTAAAAATGCACTAACACTGCATTCTCCGTGCTTTTTGGGATGACTTCACATAAATTAAAACAGATGATGGAGTATCGCTCGCTCGACGTAAACTCGCTTGTGGTTGAGAAATAAGTATTTATGAAAGCTATGATTTTGGCTGCGGGTAAGGGTACTCGCGTTCGTCCAATTACCTACACAACTCCTAAACCGATGATTCCCATCCTGCAAAAACCAGTGATGGAATTTTTAATTGAACTGTTACGTCAGCATGGCTTTAACCAAATTATGGTTAATGTTAGTCATTTGGCTGAGGAAATCGAAAGCTATTTTCGAGACGGTCAGCGGTTTGGTGTAGAAATTGGTTACTCTTTTGAAGGTAGTATTGACGATAACGGTAAATTAGTCGGGAAAGCCATCGGCTCTGCTGGTGGAATGAGAAAAATTCAGGATTTTAAGACATTTTTCGACGATACTTTTATCGTAATGTGCGGCGATGCTTTAATTGACCTGGATTTAACGGCAGCCGTGAAGTGGCATAGGGAAAAGGGTTCTATCGCTACCATCATTACTAAAACTGTACCAAGGGAAGAAGTTTCGAGCTACGGTATTGTTGTTACCGATGATGATTGTCGGATCAAGGAATTCCAAGAAAAGCCTACTGTCGAAGAAGCTAAAAGTACCAATATCAGCACGGGTATTTATATCTTTGAACCAGAGATATTTGAACATATTCCCTCTGGAGTCGAGTATGACATTGGTGGCGATTTATTTCCCAAACTTGTAGAAATGGATGCGCCATTCTACGCTAAACCAATGGACTTTGAATGGGTTGATATTGGTAAAGTACCTGATTATTGGCGAGCAATTCGCGGTGTACTTTTGGGGGAAATCAAAAATGTCCAAATCCCCGGCAATCAAGTACGAGAAGGAATCTACACTGGTTTAAATGTGTCCGTAAATTGGGACAAGGTTGATATAACTGGTCCAGTTTACATTGGTGCAATGACCAAAATTGAGGACGGAGCTAAAATCGTTGGTCCAGTTTACATTGGTCCTTCTTGCTGCGTCTGTAGCGGTGCTACGGTAGAAAATAGCGTCATTTTTGAATATTCTCGACTTGGACCGGGAGTAAGGTTAGTTGATAAATTAGTCTTCGGTCGTTACTGCGTAGACAAGGATGGAGCGTCAATTGACCTTCAAGCTACTGCTTTAGACTGGTTAATTACCGACGCTCGTCAAACACCATCTACTCATAACCCAGCAGAACGTCAGGCGATCGCTGAGCTATTAGAGACTAATCCTAATTGAATTGGTAATTGGGAATTGGTAATTGGGAAAGAATTGTCCAAGTGAGAAGTTATAAATTTATTGCTCGCGATTACCCATTACCCATTACCCAATTCCAAAATCAAGAAGAAAGATACGTGTATCGGCTCAAACTTTGTTCGTAGGTTTGTAACAGTCGCTGAGATTGAGCAATGGTAATATGATTTGCTTCCAAGGCTTGCTCGCAACGCTGACGAATTCTTTCTATCATGTCTTCGGCATCGTACTGTACGTAACTTACGACTTCACTCATTGTGTCACCTTTAACTACGTGCTTGATTTGATAGCCTTTGGGTGTCAATTGAATATGAACCGTATTTGTATCGCCAAAGAGGTTGTGTAAGTTACCCATTATTTCTTGATAGGCTCCGTTGAGGAACATACCTAAGTAATAAGGTTCTCCCGGTTGGAAAGAATGCAGTTCCAAAACCGATTTAACGTCTCGTAAGTCGATAAAACGATCTATTTTACCGTCGCTATCGCAGGTAAGGTCTGCTAAAATACCCCGTCGCTTAGGTTCTTCATCTAAGCGATGTATCGGCATAATCGGGAATAACTGATCGATCGCCCAGCAGTCTGGTGCTGATTGAAACACTGAGAGATTGATGTAGTAGATGGAAGACATGATTAGTTCCAGGTCTTCCATGTCATCGGGTACGTATTCTTGCTGTTTAGTAATGTGAAGAATTTTATAACAACAAGCCCAGTATAACTGTTCTGCTTTAGCTCGTTCCCTTAAGGATAAAATGCCTAAATTGAAACGACTAATGGCTTCTTCTTTGAACTGGACTGCATCGTGATAGAACTCTTGATAATTCTCTTCGTTGATGGATTGATAGGTTTCCCATAAGTAGGAAATAATATGGGATTCACCTTCTTGAACAGCTTCGGGTGGCTCGCAAGGTACTTCGCTGGTACTAAGTACGTCAAAAATCAGTACTGATTGATGGGACGCAATGGCTCTTCCGCTTTCGCTGATTAAAGTTGGTACGGGAATATCTTTTTCTCTACAGGCATCTTTTAACTCTGCCACGATATCATTGGCATAGTTTTGCATATTGTAGTTTTTAGAAGCGTAAAAATTGGTTTGAGAACCGTCGTAATCAACACCCAACCCGCCACCAACATCTAGATAGTTCATATTTGCACCCAGAATCACTAGCTCAACATAGATACGGCTAGCTTCCTGGATAGCATCTTTTATGACATTAATAGCCGAAATTTGCGAGCCGACATGGAAGTGCAACAACTGCAAACAATCTAACAAATCGGCATCTCGTAACTTATCGACAGCACGAATAATTTCGGGAATATTCAAACCGAACTTAGCGCGATCGCCACTGGAAGTTCCCCAACGGCCCATACCTTGAGTACTAAGTTTGGCGCGGATTCCTAAGATTGGTTTAATGTCTAATTGACGACTAACTTCAATGACTAAATCGACTTCTTCAATTTGTTCTAAAACTAAAATTGGAGTTTGTCCAAGTCTTTGAGCTAACATCGCCGTTTCCATATATTCACGGTCTTTGTAGCCGTTACAAATTAGCAAAGCTCCATGTGTATCGAGCAGTGCTAAAGCAATCATTAATTCCGGCTTGGAACCTGCTTCTAAACCAAATTGATGGGGTTTCCCAAAGCGAACTAAATCTTCGATTAAATGCCGTTGTTGATTGCATTTAACGGGAAAAACACCTTGATAAACTCCCGCGTAGTTATAACGAGCTATAGCTTTTGCGAAACAAGCATTCAGCCGCTCGATTCGATCTTCTAAAATATCTGAAAAGCGAATTAATAAAGGTAAACCCAAATTACGCTGTTTAAGCGAATTAACTAATTCGTACAAATCCAGAGAACCACCGCGTTCACCTTTTGGGGAAACAGTAATATGACCTGCCGCATTAATCGAGAAATAGGGCTGTCCCCAACCTTCAATGCGATACAGAGTTTCGCTATCTTCAATTCTCCAATGACTCCGGGGTGAATTTGAAATTGCGCTAGGTGGCAGAAGTTTCTGTTCTTTTTGATTACTACTCAATTTAGCTTTCGCTTTTTTGCCATTCAATGATAGTTTCCCTGTTTCAGCCGATGTCGCACTTGACTCAACACCCATTTATCAGTCACCTTTGTACTTCACCCATGAGTCTATAATTTAGCGCATTCATTTCGTAGAGGAAATATACGTAAGATATAGATTTTTGGGGAATGGGGAATGGGGAATGGGGAATGGGGAACCGCGAGCAATAAATTTATAAATACTTACTTCTCACTTGGACAACTCTTTCCCAATTACCAATTACCAATTCCTTTAACTATTGACAAAAACCGAATGACGACGGACAAATAACAGTGATGGATTCATTAATTTATGGGAGATAGTAATGGAACGCACTTTTTTAGCAATCAAGCCGGATGGCGTACAGCGTGGATTGGTCGGGGAAATAATTCGCCGCTATGAAAGCAAGGGTTTTACTTTGGTTGGTTTGAAATTTATGAAAGTCAGCCGGGAATTAGCTGAATCGCATTACGATGTTCATAAAGAAAGACCATTTTTTGCTGGCTTAGTAGATTTTATTACTTCGGGACCTGTTGTAGCGATGGTTTGGGAAGGTGAAGGTGTTGTTGCTGCTGCGAGAAAGATAATTGGTGCGACTAATCCTTTAACGGCAGAACCTGGAACCATTCGTGGTGATTTTGGAGTTGATATTGGTCGTAATCTGATCCACGGTTCCGATGCTATCGAAACCGCACAACGAGAAATTTCTCTATGGTTCAGTAACGATGAATTGGTAAATTGGCACCCACAAATTATGCCTTGGTTGAATGAAAAATTTTCCAAAGAGTTAGCAGCGAAGTAGATAATTATTAGGTATTGGGCATTGGGAATTGGGCATTGGGCATTGGGCATGAGTAAAAGTTTAAATCCAAAATCCAAATTTTTCTTATTCTTAACTATTACCTATTCCCTATTCCCCATTCCCAATGTCTTAATTTGCAACTTCTGTCTTTTCGATTTTTTCGATTTTTTCGGTTTCTTCTATAAGTGGAACTGTACGCTTGGAAAATCCCCAGGCTAGGATAATGCCGATTGCGCTAACTACTACCCACTGAGGAGGAACCAAGGCTTCGTTGATGACTCTCAACAACAAGCGCATCCCTACGAATGCAACGGTGATATAACCAGCATCTTCGAGGTAGACAAATTCATCCAACCAACGGATAAATAAACCTGCCATAAATCTTAGGGTAATAATGCCGATTGTGGTTCCAGTGATTACTAACCATTTCGTATCGGAAACTGCGATCGCTGTGGTGAC
This sequence comes from Rivularia sp. UHCC 0363, assembly GCF_034931125.1. Taxonomy (NCBI): domain Bacteria; kingdom Bacillati; phylum Cyanobacteriota; class Cyanophyceae; order Nostocales; family Rivulariaceae; genus Rivularia; species Rivularia sp. UHCC 0363. Next base: position 72,659 of record NZ_JAYGHM010000032.1, read on the forward strand.
GCTATCCAAGGAAAAAGCTAAATCTGTAAACGCAATTACTGGTATTACTTGCAACAAGGAGGTGTAGCGGGGTCCACGATGATGATGTTCTTCATCCTCTGCGGAGGTAAAGTGTTGAAATACCAACCAAAGTAAATAAGCTGCACCGATTAACTCGAATTGCCAGTATTTCTGTACCCAAGTAGCAGTGAGAAGTAAAGTTATTCTTAACACATAGGCAACAACTAAACCCACATTGAGCGCTTGACGTTGGAGTTTTTCGTCATCAAGACCTTGGGCGATCGCAGCGAGGGCGATCGCGTTATCCGCAGATAGCACGGCTTCTAGGAAAATTAGAATAAGTAAGACTATAGATGCTTCAATGCTGAAATTATATTGAAGATAATCAAAGATTCGCTCTAGCATTAGGGATTTCTCAAACAGCGCAATAAAAAGTTAACAGGTTCTGGAAGTTTATTATTAGCAGCGCAATAGAAAGCTACTATTCATTAAGCTTAACCTTTTTAAACTATATTCTGCATCAATATGGTTTATCTGCTGGTGTGATTTCCCTACGGTAAAATCTGAGAAGAAAGCGAATCAACTTTTTTTAATATTAATTATTACTACTACTTTTATAGTCATAAAAATTCATAATTGTTAATCCAATATGACATAATTTTTTAAAATTAAATATGCAAAACAATGAGATTTAGGTATAAAAGTTAATAGATATACTTAAATTTTCCTAAATAATCTTTGAGAGGTCACTATGTCTGAACCTACACGGAATTCTCAGCCAATAATTTTAATTAGAGGTTTTGGTCAGTTGAATGTTTCGGACGAAAAGAAGGACGCATATCAAGGTTTTAATGATGGTAGCGTTTATCCGCAAAAACAAGGTGAAAATTATATATATGAAGGCTTTATTTTAAGGTTTTTGAAGTCGAATTGGAAGTACCAAGATGCGACAAATGTAGTTGGTTATTATGGTAAGGAAATAAATCAAGAACCGCTGCTCCCCCGCAAGTTGCTGAATTTGGAAAACATGGTTAACCAAGGAGTTTCTTTATCCCAGCCGCTGCAAAATCTCCAAGATAAGAATGTTATCCATAACTTCAAGCGTTTGCAGGCAGAGAAATTTTTTTCGGGGGATAAAATAGTTATTGACCCAGCAATGGCTTTACATTTACTTGAATCAGTAGAAGATGTTTCTCAGACAATTTGGGTGTTTCGCTATTACGATCTTAATGACCGGACATTTGAAACTTATGGTAAAGCACTGGTACGATTAATTGAGTTTATTCGAGAAATCGCACATATTCAAAATAGTGAAAAACCAATACCAAAAGTAAATATTATTGCTCATTCGATGGGTGGACTATTGGTGCGGGAAGCCGTACAGCGTGCTTATCCTACAAAAAACCAAAAAGCAGAAGATTTTATCAACAAAATTGTGACTCTTGGTACACCACACCAAGGTATTTCATTTCAAGTGATGGAAAACTGGATTGGAATTGATGCTAAAGATGAAATAGAGCATTTTAATCCTAACTTTCAAAAAAACGCCAATAATCCCGAATCTTTCGTTAACTTTCATCAATATTTTCCTTTAAATAGATTGTTAACCGTAGTTGGGACAAATTACCGCAGCTATGACATCCCAGCAGCATCCTTCGCAAATCGGTTGTTTTCTGTGGGGGATGAGTATGGAGCGAATTATAATCGCAGCGACGGGTTAGTAAAACAAACCTATGCTCAAATACCCGGTTCACCCAGAACATTTATTCATAAAAGCCACAGCGGTAGAGACTCGCTAATAACTTCCAGAGAAGCATTTGAAATTGCCACACGTTTCTTTTTTGGGAACTTGAGAGCAAGATTACGTTTTGTACGCGGTAATGTAACTCGCGGTAAAGATTTATTTGGTAAGAGTGAGTTTTTTTTGGGGGTTTGTATTAAACCTCGTGCTGTAGATTTTGAGCTATTTCATCAAAGTAAAGAAGCAGAAAACTGTTACGGTCCATTTAGTAAAACTAATTCCGAATATCCAGATAATAATATTCATTTTCAAGAAACTAACGAAGAACTTGCGTTTGATTGGGCTGATGAGAATAAGTTAATTTGGGAAGGTTATTTGGATACTACATCTATTTTGTCAGATGAAAGTATCACTAAAAAAGATATGGTCATCCGGCTTGATTTTTATGTTGGTGAACGAGATTTACTCGGTATTGGTTTTTCCGATAATGTGATTTTTCGCAAGCAATATTACATTCGTGCTTTATTACCAACAGAAAATCAAAAGTTACAGCTTTTCTTGCATAACGATGAAAGGTTTGCCGATAATGATGAGGGAATACCAATGGAATTTAAGAATGGTGGTTGGGAGTTTGAAGTTCGCGGTACGGGTTTTTTTGGTACTTTCCAAATAGAAGTTGATGTTGTACCCGAATTGGGAGAACCGGAGGTATTTTTGATGGAGTGAGTCACGAAATTAGAACCTCACCCCCTACCCCTCTCCTTAGTAAGGAGAGGGGAGACGGAAGATCGTAATCCGGAATCTAGGAGGTTAATGTTGAGGTACTAAATATCAAATACAAACAAGAATATTTACTGATGAATTTACGTTCTACCTTACAAAAAATTGCTTTTATTTCTCTACCAATTTTAGGTATCGTCGCTGTACCAAATTTGGCTCGCGGTAATTCTTACGAAATAGCTCAAAATGTTAACTGTAAGAATCCTCAGACAACTTCACAGATGAGAATTTGTGCTGGTAGAAGTTATGAAACAGCAGATCAAAAATTGAATCAAGTTTATCGACAGTTAAAGCCAAAATTACGCGCAAGTCAGCAGAAAAGATTAGTTGATGCTCAAACTGCTTGGATTCAGTTTAGAGATAAAAGTTGTGCTTTTGAAGCTGGTGATGCAGAGGGAGGAACTTTAGAACCAGTTCTTAAACTTAGTTGTTTGACTGATGTTACCCAACAGCGGGTTAAAGATTTGCAAAGATATTTGGAAATAGTTACTAATCGGTAATATAGAAGTTTGATTTTAATCGGAAGGGGAATTATTAGGTAGCTAAACCTTACAAACACACTTGAATAAATTTATATTACTGCGGTTGATATAGAAAAATTTAGGTTCCGTCATCACTGAAAGTGTTACACACTAGGGTGTTGACTCTGTAGTTTTTTCGGCGATCTTACTTCATGCATATTCTCGTTCCCAGGCTGAGCCTGGGAATGCCTTACGGAAGGCTCTGCCTCCGTTATATAAAGAAGGCAGAGCCTTCAAAGATGCATTCCCAGTCGGAGACTGGGAACAAGGAAATATTTGTAGTGGAACATGACGCGATAGATAGCAATATATCAACAATTACTAAAGGAACGGATGGTCGTGCTTTGATTTAGATGTATCTATATTTTTAAGAAAATAAATCTAATTGTCGAGAATCTATTTGAATTTTCACCTTTTTCTTTCCTCTTGCAGATTCCCATTCTTCAAATTTACCATCAGCTAAATCATTTAGTCGCTGAACTGCTCCCAAAGTATCACCAATTTCCGTACCTAACCAATATCTTTGTAGCTTTTGAGCGGCATAAAATGTAGTACCAGAACCCCCGAAAGGATCAATTACAATTTGTCCTGGATTTGATGCCATTGCGATAATACGTTCTAACATAATTGGAGCTAATTCATTGGCTCCTCTTTTCTTATATTTACGGTGACGTACTGGAGGAATATCGCTCCATACTTCCTCAAGTTGAGTCCACATTTGTTCCGTGTTATCAATAGCAGAAGCATCTTCCCAGACTTCTTCAGGAGCATCCCAAACGTCCATCAAATTAATACCCTGGGGATTCAACTTCTTCCGATGTCCGCCATAATCCCGAATTTCACCGTCACAATGTCGGCAAGTTTGTATTGGTGTATAAACTTTATTGAAAACTGCCGGTTCTCCTTTCGTATAGTAAATTAGACCATAATGAGCCGGAGACATTCGTTTACCCCTCGGAAAAGCTTTTGGCATTCTACAAGCAATCCAGTGACGAAAAAGCATACCTTTTTGATTGAGATATGCACCATATTCAATGCACCATTTGGGTAAGTTAAAAACGAATAAACTTCCGCCTGGTTTTAGTACGCGATCGCATTCATCTAGCCATTTTTTTGACCATGTGAGATATTCGTTATCTTTGAGATTATCATTTACACCTTTACCGTAATTTTTACCAAGATTGAAAGGTGGATCTGCAAATATAATATCTATGCTTTCATCGGGTACAGAAGATAAAAAATTTAGGCAGTCTCCTTGGTAGAGAATGCCGCGATCGCTTTGATAAACTTCGGTTAAATTATTGTTTTTAGCAATTGTAGGGGAGATGAGGTGGAAGGGTCGCATTAGATACTTTTTTATCTACTGTTTTTTATATTAAGTAGGTTGGTGTAAATAAACATAACTATACTTTGTCATTGCGTGTGCGTAAGCGCAGATTCACAGAGTGTTCCCTCTTAGGGAAGGAGGCACGACGAAGCAATCGCAAGGGTTTCGGATTATTTACATTTTGTTATATAGTTGTAAATTTCCCCGCCCACCTACTTATTTTTATTTCCATAATTTCAATCATCTTCATACTCAGCCCAAGAATTCGCCGTTTCCGATACTGCAACTTTAATTTTTACGTCTTCTGGTAACTTTTTCTTGGTTTCATCATATATATATTTAGCAATCATCTCCGATGTAGTTTCATATTCCGGAGGCATTACTTCGTTTAAAATGCAGTGGTCTAATCCTCCTTTGGTAACATCTTTTTTTGCCCAACGTAAGCTTCTAAAATCGGCAACCATCACCGGATGCGGACAATATTCTGAGGAGTGTAGTTTGGTGCTAATGGCTTCAATTCGCACTGTGTAAGTATGTCCGTGCATCCGACTGCAAGGGCCATTATAATCTTTGATGTAATGGGCGCTATCAAAGGTAAATTCTGTTACAATTTTCCACTTGGGCATCTTAAGTATTGCTTCGTTACTGGTTATCGTTGATCTATATGCAAACAGCCATGTGTCTACGCTGTTATCTTATCTTATCTTATTGAAGCTTTTGTGGTTCTTACTAGCACTTGTAAATCCCAAAGTGAAAATTAAGCGATATATGTTTGTTGGAATTTTGTACCAAAGGTGAAATCCTACATTATCGATATGTATCACCTTTGATTGAAACGGCGTTACAAGTCATATAAATTTGATAGATAAATTCATGAATATATAAATAACTATTTATTCATTTATAAGGGAGCTGTATGAATTAAGTAGTTTTCGTTCTTCAAATTATCCGGAACACTCAAGTAGCTGTATGTAGTTAAAGGTGTTCCTCAAAGGAATGCATAAGTTATTAAATCTGAACCTATTTATATGTAGAACAGGATTTAAAGTTAATTCTCTAACATTAAAAAATTAGGTGACAAATATGACAAGCTTTACTCAATTAAAATCCCAAAACGACTTTCTTTCTCCAATTCGTCAATGGCTCGATTCTCAAGAAATTCGCAACCCCAAATTAGCGCATTTTCTGTGTAAATCTATTCCCGCACAATGTCCTTTTGAACGCGATATAGTAGTTTTTGGTCGTAAATTATTTCACATTCCTCCTATGTGTAAGTTAAATCCTCTTTACGAGCAAGTTGTGACTTTACGCTTTAAAGCTTTGTGCTATCTTGCTGACGAATGTGGTGAAGATATTACTGCTTATTGCTAAGAGCAGGTTGGTAATTTTACGCTGATTATTGTTCCTTCTTCAATGGAAGATTTAATTAACAGTTGACCATTATGAGATTCTACTATGCGTTTAACTATTGCTAATCCTAATCCAGTTCCAGAGGCTTTTGTCGAGTAAAAGGGCTGAGTTAATTTCGGTAAAACCTCTGGTGGGATGGGTTCTCCACCGTTGCAAATGTTAATCGAGACTTGTTTGAGATTGTTTTCAAGCTGAACTTTGACGGTTTCTCCTGCGCTTATCGCTTCGCAAGCGTTACGGACAAGATTAATAATTATTTGTTTGAGTTTATCTTTATCTCCCATGACTTTTAATTGAGTTGATGGGGGATAATATATTATATCAAATTCTATCTGACGTTGAGTTGAGAAAGGCATTATTTGTAGCGATTCTAAAATTTCTGGAATTAATTTATTTATTTCAATTACCTCTATCTGTAACTTTTGAGGTTTAGCATACAACAAGATTTCTGTTAATAATCTTTCTAACCTATCAGCTTCTTCTAATGCTAAGGATAACCGTATTTGAGAAGCTTCTGATTTATCAACTTTATTAAAGTAACTCAAACCCATTTTCATGGTGGTAAAAGGGTTGCGAATTTCGTGAATAATACCGGAAGCAAATTCACCAATCGCCGCTAAACGTTCTTTTTCTATTAGCTTTGCTTGCGCTGCTTTTAATTCTTCCGTTCTTTTGCCAACCTCAATTTCTAATATTTCATTAAATTTACATTGTTGCTGATAAAGTTGATAATTATCAATTGCTGTTGCTGCACGTTCGGCAAATAATTCTACAATTGCAATTTCTTCGGAATTATATTTTCGGGGTTGTTGATGAAACGAACAAATTGTACCGATAACCTCTCCTTGGGAAGTGCGTAAAGGAACTCCTAAATAAGAACGATATCCTTGTGGTACTTGACCATATTCGGTGCAGGTATTACTATCATCAACTGTAAGGCTTTTTCCGGTTTCTACTACTGTTCCGGTGACAACACCGTGCAATGAATAAGTAGTTTCGTAATCATCTAGTTCTATACTGCTAGCAAGAATCTTATCAAAACCTTTTTGACAAAGCGTGACTACAGACCAATCTATAGTAATTAACTTACTAACAGCGATCGCAATTTCTTGTAAAAATTTGTTTAGTTCGCCATTTCGATAGCTAAGAGATGATAAAACTTCTAAAGTTCGCTGTTTTTGGTGCGATTCTAATAACATAAATTATTTCTCAATAATTTTTTAATCAGATTAATTTATCTAAGTAAAATATTTGTACTTAAACTTATTTTATACTTCTTATCAAGATTTCACAATCAATGCAAAGAATATACAATAATTGTTATCAAAACTCAATTATTGAAATAAGTCACGATATATACGTAAAATCAAAGCTGAAGACAATTTTAAATTTATATAGAATAATTAATTATGAAAGCGCATATTCTACTGATTGAAGATGAAGTAAAACTGGCTAAATTTGTAGAATTAGAGTTGGGTTTTGAGGGTTATCAAGTTAGCGTAGCAAACGATGGACTAACCGGATTAACGATCGCACGGGAATCGCATCCCGATTTAATTCTGTTAGATTGGATGCTACCGGGTATGACTGGCTTAGAAATTTGCCGACGCTTGCGAACCACCGGGGATAAAGTACCGATAATTTTGTTAACCGCTAAAGACGAAGTTAGCGATCGCGTTGCTGGATTAGATGCAGGTGCAGATGATTATGTAGTAAAACCATTCAGTATAGAAGAGTTGTTGGCGAGAGTCCGCGCCCGTATTCGCAGGACATCTGAAGAAAGTAGCGAAGATGTTTTACAGTTTGAAGATTTAAAATTAAACCGCAGTACTAGGGAAGTTTACCGAGATTCGCGATTAATAGATTTGACAGCTAAGGAATTTGATTTACTTGAATATTTGCTCGCACATCCCCGACAAGTCATAACCCGCGATCGCATTCTTGAAGAAGTTTGGGGTTACGATTTCATGGGGGATTCCAACATTATTGAAGTTTACGTGCGTTACCTGCGATTGAAGTTGGAAGCGAATCAGGAAAAGCGGCTGATTCAAACGGTACGCGGTGTTGGTTATGTGTTGCGGGAGTGAATGGGAGGACAAGGAGCAATCAATAATATTATTTGGTCTTTTTTTGAAAACTTATACTATTACTATGAGACAAAAACCTGTAGCATCAGACCGATGAGAATCGAACAATTTAACGTTATCCAAGCTTGCTCTCAGCAAAAACTCATCTAACTTCATGTAAAACATATTTAAATCTATATATAAAGAATCTGCTCCTAGGTTTTTGTCAGCCTTGTAGAATCAATGGTGGGGCGGGTATTTTACCCGCTACCGCTTTTTTCAATTAAATCGACTTTTATCTAACCTTCGCACAACTTAGAGTTATTGATATTACTATTTATCTAGCTTAGCTTCTTTTAAGAACAATCCAAAATCAAAAATCGTAAATCCAAAATCGAATGACCTACTTAGAAACAGCAGCCCAATTTTACAGCGAAGTAGCGCAAACCCCAGAAATTGGACTTTGTTGCGTGCAAAGTACTCCCATGCAGTTACCGGGTTTGCATATTCCTTTAAAAATGCAGGAAATGAATTACGGTTGTGGTACCACAGTTCATGCTAACGAACTCAGCAACGAACCAACAGTACTGTATGTAGGAGTTGGTGGTGGTTTAGAAGCTTTGCAATTTGCTTATTTTTCCCGTCATGCGGGTGCGGTAATTGCGATCGATCCAGTTGCAGATATGCGCGAAGCTGCAAAGCAAAATTTAGAAGTTGCAGCTAAAGATAATCCTTGGTTTGATACTAGCTTTGTCGAAATTCGCGATGGTGACGCTTTTAATCTACCAGTTCCCGACAGTTCAGTTGATATTGTTGCCCAAAACTGTCTTTTTAATATCTTTGAACCAGAAGATTTAACTCGTGCTTTAAAAGAAGCATATCGCGTATTAAAACCAGGTGGACGCTTGCAAATGAGCGACCCGATCGCAACTCGTTCAATACCCGAACATCTAAAGCAAGATCAGCGTTTGCGAGCAATGTGTTTATCTGGTGCGTTGACTTACGAAGAATATATTCAACGTATTATTAATGTCGGTTTTGGACAAGTTGAAATTCGCGCTCGTCGTCCTTATCGTCTGCTGGAAGCTTCTACTTATAATTTGAAAGAAAATCTACTTTTAGAAAGTCTTGATTCCGTAGCTTTTAAAGTACCCATACCAGAAGATGGAGCTTGTGTCTTCACTGGTAAAACAGCAATATACGCCGGTGCTGAACCATTCTTTGATGATAATAAAGGTCACATTTTACAGCGAGGAATTCCAGCGGCTGTATGCGATAAAACTGCTGGAAATTTAGCTGCTGCTTTACCAGAAAAAATAATTGTCACCGATTCAACTTGGTATTACGATGGCGGTGGTTGCTGCTAAAATTAGTTAGGAGATTTATAAAAGCATTTGTAGTGGGAGCATCTTGCTCCCTTGTTGTTTTTATTGAGGTAAAATGCCTCATTACCTATTCCCAACTACCTATTCCCAATTCCCAATTCCCAATTACCTATTCCCAACTACCTATTACCAATCCCCAATTACCTATTCCCAATTCCCAATTACCTATTCCCAATTACCTATTCCCAATCCCCAATTACCAATCCCCAATTACCAATCCCCAATTCCCAACTACCTATTACCAATCCCCAATTACCTATTCCCAATTCCCAATTACCTATTCCCAATTACCTATTCCCAATTACCTATTCCCAATCCCCAATTACCAATCCCCAATTACCAATTACCTATTCCCAATCCCCAATTACATATTACCTATTACCTATTACCTATTATTTATGATTCAAACTACAGTAACACCTTTCAAACATAAACTTGATTCGACCTTAACAAAAAAGCAAATCAATGTTTTACAGATTAATTTAGGTAAGCGTTGTAATCTTGCTTGCAGTCACTGTCATGTAGAAGCTGGACCAAAGAGAACTGAAGAACTTTCTCCGGAAGTTTGTCAACAGTTAATTGAAGTAATTAATAGATTTCCTGAAATTAAAATTGTAGACTTAACTGGTGGCGCACCGGAAATGAATTATGGATTTAAGCCACTTGTTGAAGCTGCAATAAATAATGGTAAGCAGATAATTGTTCGCTCTAATTTAACGATTTATTTTGAAGATGGATTTGAAGATATTCCAGAATACTTTGCTCAACACAAAGTTAGGGTTGTTGCTTCTTTACCTTGTTACCTAGCTGATAATGTTGATAAAATGCGTGGTGATGGTGTATTTGATGCTTCGGTAAAAGCGCTGCAATGGTTAAATAAATTAGGTTATGGTAAGGAATCAAATTTAATTCTAGATTTGGTTTATAACCCCCAATTACCCACAAGCGAAAATTTTGCTTTAACTCCCAATCAAGTTAAGTTAGAACAGGACTATAAAAAGTTCTTACAGGATAACTTTGACATTGTATTTAATAACTTATTCGCTATTACTAATTTACCAGTTGGTAGAACTAAGTTTCATCTAGAAAGAACTAAACTATACAAGCCTTACTTACACTTTCTAGAATCTAATTTTAACGCTATTACTGTGGAAAATTTGATGTGTCGCGATGAACTCTCAATCGATTATCTCGGCAATGTTTACGACTGCGATTTTAACCAAATGATGGATATCCCAGCTAAAACTTCTAACGGGGAAACCATTACTGTTGCGAAGTTGCTGGAAGCTGATAATTTAAACTTAATTAGTGAAGTACAAACTGCTACCTATTGTTATGGTTGTACTGCTGGTAGCGGATCTAGTTGTGGTGGGGCTTTATTATAGATTGGTTAATACGGGATTTGCTTGTAATTTGGGTTACAGGTGCATAAATTCTGAACGAAATAATCTCGTTACCAAAATTGTTACCAGCGAACTATTCTCCACCGCAAATTATACAATCGAGACTAAATAAGCAAGTCTCTTTACACCATATTATTTAAAACCGTGGTCCTCCCTGAAATATCCCACGGTTTTATTTTTTATTGCGATGGTTATCTAATAAGAAATCTCGTTACAAAAAATGATACGCAAGCATGGGTGCAGCAAGTTGCTGGTTATAATAAGATTATTGAACTTCTCACATTACACTTAAGAACCGTGAAGCTTTGTGTTTCGCGGTTTTTTATATTTTTTGCAGCTATTCTACACGTTCCCATACCAACTCAAATCTGGGCTTATCATCGCTTTGATATGGGGTTGTTAAAGTAATTCGATTTTTATCTAATTTAAAATTTCTAGTTAAACTCTTACCTACACGGTTGGGAATTGATGCGATTTCCACATGATGAATAACAGTATTACCATCAAGGGTATAACTTCCAGCGTATGAATTGAAAGTAGAAAAAGCTTGCGATCGCTCTTCAATTGGTACAGAATGTATGGCATCAGTCAGGGAAGAAGCTGAGTTACCGCTTAATAATGTGCGATCGCTTTTTGCGAATATCACCATGATTTTACCTTCGATGGTATAAGTGATGTAGCCAATGGGGTTAATTCCAAACGCTTCACGATCAATCTTTCCGTTAGAAAATATAGCCATTATTGAGATTAGTTTCCAAGTTCCTAGTAGCGGGTTATTGTCAGCAAAGTTAGACATTGGTAATTGGGAGGTAAGTATGCAGGGTAAATCACACCAGTTACAACCATTTTTCAGTTGATAGGAACCCCATCTAAAATTTCTCTCTTGCTCGATGTTGGGGGTTTAGTTCTTTTTTTCTGATAGTTGGAGCGGTTCAATAATTTCCCACCCTTTATCCGTCAAACTACTTGAATAGCCCATTGTCCCTTAATTAGCTCAAGTTGTGGAAGCAAGAAAGCACCTTCCACAACGAGCGGTGCAGGGCGATCGCATTCCTGAAAGTGTATTTGATAATCAACATTTTGGATTATTATACCTCTGAAGGTAAAGATACCAAATGGGTTCTATATGCCGTTGGACTTGCGATCGGCCTTGGTGTGCGGTGCTGCTGCTGCTGGAGGAAGTTGCTGAAGGTGAGTTACGTAAGCTAGAGTAAATAATACCAAGCTTTTATGCGTGGTTGAGTGGATTTTCTAGTTAATTGCTAAATTTAAGTTGCTCAGTTTATTTAACGCTAATCACAATTGATTAGCGTGCAGGAAATATTTGTCTAAAAACCTTGAATAAGAGGGAAGAGAAAAGATGGAAGTTGGGAGATATCGTTTTATAGGACTTCCTAATTTTTAATCTTTATAAATAATTTATTAAGTATTAAGAGAACGTTTACTCAGTAAAAATACCTCCTTCATCAATATCTTTGTACTTATTGCTAGAAGTATTATTCTCTATATTTAGTAATTAAGCAAAATTAAAAAGTATAAAACAGTACTTTTAATTACAAGTAATCTATATCAAACTGATGAACACAAGTTTTGACTTGTTACATAGTTAAATAAAACTCAATCCGCTGGTAAATTATTTCCAGGATATTGAGTAATTATGATGTCTGCTACTTAACTATGTCCGTATGGTTGTCAGGATTATTTATCTATAAATTTGGCTGATATTGTCTTGATTTTCTTCTGATAAAAGATTTGAGAATACTGATATTACATCCTTTCCTGTAATGGGTAAAGGAGTAGTTTCATTGCACTGTTAGTACGGAAAATTTGTCGCTTTATAACTTTTTTTCAGCTTAAACCTATAAACCGAAGAGAGTTTGTAGCTGGCGAAATCTCCTACAGCGATAACCAAATAATATTTATAAGGAAATAATGGATAATTTAGAATTCGTACCAAATTTTGAAGGTTTTGATGTAGGAGACACACAACCGGGTAATATCTTTTTAAAAAACGATATTCTAGCTCTAGATACTAGCACGAACGGAAGCTTTCAAGACCCACTGCTTACATCGAATCAAATTACTCCCCTGACATTAGAAAAAGATTTTACGGGAGAAATATCTGAATCTGAAATTGCTCCGATTGAATTAAATAATTTGGCTGTTGATGGTAGTTTTGATTCTTTAATTACTAATTTCCAGCCACAAGCTGCTCTGAGTGAAACTTTCCAAGCAGTGGAAACAGGGGTATTTACCGTTAATGCGACAGGTGAATTCACTATTGATTTTCTCTTCGATGCTGGTAGTTACAAGAGTGAATTTGCTGTTTTCAGTCTTGCGGGGATGGAAGGGTTAACCCCTGGTTCTAAAGAATATATAAAAGAAGCTGCAAGTCGTGCTTTGAGTAATTCGGAGTCGGGTTATATCATTATCGCGGATGATTCTGAGGGAGCGAAAATTACCGGAGAATTGGGAGAAAGCGATAAAAACGCGGGTAATTATTCGGGAATTAAAAGTTTTTCCATGAATCCTGGGGATAACTTTGCTTTTATGCTGGTTCCCCAAGGTAAGGTACAAGATGTATTTGATAATCCCGGAATAGATGGTGATCAACGTCCTTTATTTTCCATTGCATCAGCAAACCCCGGTAATGCAACTCAAATGATGCAGTTGTTGGATGGTACTGCTGATGGTGGTGTTTTTGGTATAGAAGATTTACGTTTAGACAAAAACTCTGATGCTGATTATAACGATATTATTTTCCATGTCAAAGGAGCAGCAGGTAAAGCAACTCCTTTAATTGATGTAGTAAATCCAGGTAATCCTTGGTATGAAACTGTATTAGGGGGAGAATTAATCGACTTTGCCAAAACAAATAACATCTTCGATCAACCAAGTGCAATTACCGTCGGTTTAGTTAATGATACTGGTTTGAGTCAAACTGATAGTGTTACTAATGACCCATCTTTAATTGGAAGTATCAGTAATGCGAGTCAGGTTACTAGTTTTAAAGCTGGATTTAATGGTAATCAAGGTTTAGTAGATATTTCAGATTCTTTACAGTCAGATGGTTCATTTTCTTTAGATAAGCAGAAGTTAGAGCAGATTAAGAATGGTTCTCTAACAGATGGCGATCGCACTTTAACACTACAAGCGGAAAATGCTAATGGTACGGTATTAAATACGACTAATTATTTCTTCACCTTAGATACACAGACGGAAGTACCGACGCTATTAAAGTTATCGGGAGTAGACGGAAGCGTTACC
>NZ_JAYGHM010000033.1:0-85632 GCF_034931125.1 Rivularia sp. UHCC 0363
CATGATGGATATGTCATAATTGATCAACAACAAGAAACTTATAATAATTTGTCCAGTTTCTTCGGAGGTACGCTGGTTAACATCACACTTTCATGTGATGAGTCTTATTATTCGTTAACCTTTGAGCCAGATGACGAGCCATTATTTTAAGGGAAGATTTAGACGATGAAATACGAAATCCTCACCCTAATAGGCAAAAACTGCATTATACCTGAAGACGGTCAAAAGGTGTATGAATTGGCTCATGCAGAATTGTTAGCAGAGCAACCTATAGAATTAGACTTTGCTGAAGTCAAGATTTTTGCTTCCCCATTCTTTAATTTTGCGATTGGACAACTTTTAAAAGATATTCAACCAGAAAGCCTTAATCGTCTTCTAAAAATTACCAACTTGAATCCAGTTGGTAAGCAAATACTCAGACGAGTTATCGAGAATTCAAAGCTATATTATTCGGACGAAAATAACCGCAAAGCAGTAGACGAAGCGTTGAGCGAACAAGCTGAGAGTGCTTAATGATAAGCTATACAGTCAGAGCGAAAGTAGTTGATATTCGTTCTGATACACCTAAAAAAGAAGATAATTTTCTAGTAGATACTAATGTCTGGTACTGGCTTACTTATACTAAAGCCAGCACTCCTGCTTTATTACCTAAAATAACCCATTATTCTTCATATGTTTCCAAAGCATTGAATGCTGAATCATTTCTTTTGTACAATGCTCTTTCTTTGGCAGAGTTAGCGCATAATATTGAGAAAACGGAACGAAGAATATTCTCTTCAACAATAAATCCGAAAGAATATCGTCACAATCATTCAGCAGAAAGAACTACGGTTTTTAACGAATTAGAAGCAGCTTGGAGTCAGGTTACATCAATTGCGGTATGTACTGACATTTTAGTTAATGAAGCTACAGCAAAACTGGCTCTTAAAAGATTTGAAACTCAATTACTTGATGGCTACGACTTGCTCATATTAGAAGGAATGGACAAAGCAGGAGTGAAGCAAATAATTACTGATGATGGTGATTATGTGAACGTTTCAGGGATTACAGTCTTTACAGCTAACAATAGTGCGATCGCAGCTGCAACAAGTCAAGGAAAGCTATTAGTAAGGTAAAACTTAATCGTTCATTTTAATCAAAACTCAACATCATCAATCAGTACTTCCAAAGCCGACTCTCGATTATCCGCCGACAAATTATCAAATACTTGATTTAAAACTTCTGGGGACGCATTTTTTACAAACCAATCATCATTGGGATTTTCTGTAATTTCTAAAAAATATTTGAAACGTTCTTCTATAGCTTGCTTATCAGGTTTGTCTATTTGTCCAATTCTAGTTAACCAATCTCCTTTTACATTTTTAAAACAACTTGCATCAACAGTAAAAATGTGGTGAACTAAAGCAAAAGATTGTTTATCAAGTCCATTACTCTTTGTGGGATTAATTGGATAAACTGTTGGTAAGCCTTTATTCTTTTCTAAAATACTGAAAATTAAAGGAATTGCAGTAAAAGTATCTATATAGTTGACACCATTTTTAAATTTATCAGATGTCCAAATAATATAAGGCTGTTCTTTACGAAACACCATACTATAATTAATTATTTGCCTGCAAGAAGCTGTTTTACAGGAAATTTTATCTGCTTCTTCCAAATTATAAATGTGAATATGACCGAGTTTACAACGAAGAAATACGCGGTAGGGATTTATAAAATATATCCAACCTTGTCTAGGTTTGTTTCCAGCCACTTGATAATCCTAATCTAGTTCCTTTATTAATTTTTCTCTTTCTAGCTGTAGATTAAGCTTAACCTTTTCTTCTGGTTTATATTTCTCTTTAACTTCAACCATTGGAGCAGTACTATACACATAATCTAGCAACTGGTTAGTTTTATCTTGCCCAGAACCAGCCCATTCTCTTCTAATATTATCAAGCATTAATCTTAAGCTAACAGGTAATTGTAAATCATCGATATTTTCTACTTTGACACCAAGTTTAATAAACGTTGTACTACTTTCGTTTTCGATACTTATTTCTTTCCCATTCATCTTATCTAAAGTAGCATCTATATCCTCACGCCAAGGACTATATCTGTAATAGTACCAATTTAATTCTGTAAGTTGTTTGTCAGTCCATTTCACAGAATAAAGGTCAGCTAAATACAAAAACTTAATTAATTGCGTTTTAGTAATATACCCTTTTGTCCCGTAGACAAAGTATTTTATGAGTTTATCCAACATTGCTTTTTAATCTTCATCTTCTACGTTACGCTCTGCTCGGAGGTTATCAGCAATTTCAGCAAAATCTGCATCATCCTGAAACACACCTGCAAATTTTTTCCAGGGATTTTCTGTTTCAGCTTGAGGTAATTTAATTTCTACCGGAATAATTTCTGTTTTCTCAAAACGAGTTGATAAAAGTTTTTTCAATTCTTCTATAGCTTGCTCTTGAGTAGGTGCTTCAACCCGAATATTCGGAAATTCCACAACAGAAGCTATTATATTGCCTTGATTGCTATGTTCTAATAGGAAATGTAAATTCAAGTTTTCTAACTGAGGTTGGTTTGTGGTGGAGAAATTGAGAACCATAGCTTTCACTTGATCGGCTGTACTTTATAATATACTGCAATGCGACTCTTTACTTCTCCTCATCGGCTTTTCAATGGAGCATTTGCGAGACAAGCGATCGCTAATTCCATTTTAGATTTTAGATTTTAGATTTTGCGTTATTCCCTTAAATCTAGAGACGCGATATATCGCGTCTCTACACAGTATTCCGAACATAACTGGGGTTGGGTTATGGTTTTATTTTGCGCTTACGCATTATCATTAAAACCCGTCTGAATTGTTCAAATTCTTCTGCACTAAGTTCCGTTTTTTGCCATGATGGACGTTGTGTTAAACGTTGAAACCAGTTATTCAAATTGGGATAACTACTAAAATTAATTCCCAAATAGGGTAAAAATGAAATATCTGTCCCAGCAATAATATCTGCCAAGCTTAAATTATCGCCACCAAAGTAAGAATTATTTTTTAAGTTATCGGCGAAAAATTCTAATATTTTTTCTACCTGTTGTTTGGCTTCAAGAAATGAAGGTGAATTTTGATTTTCTAAAATAAGAGGTAGCACTTTCGGAACCAATTCATTTGTCGAAACCATTTGCACCATTCTTACCGTCGCTAAAGCTTGAGTTTCTTTTGGTAATAGTGGGGGATGCGGATATTTTGTTTCTAAATATTCTAAAATAGCGATGGATTCTACCATCCGAAAACCATCATCAACTATCACTGGAACGTGATGAAAAGGATTTATTTCTAAATAATCTGGCTGAAATTGGTCGCCATTTAAATTCATTAGAACAGGTTCAAATGGTATATCCTTTTCTAACAAACCTCGCCATACACGACGAGCCATAGGGGAACGAGGATTATAATAAAATTGAAGCATAATATTTATTCTTCTCTAAAGCTTTGTAGTTGCGCTTTAACGCCAATTTTTATACAAATTCAACACGAATTTACCCGCAGCGGTTTCTTGAATTTTCTTCATTTTAGATAACATTTCTGCCGGTAATTCTTCCGAATCTGAATTAATCGGATGTTGTGGTGGTTGTAAAATTGGTGCAGCTAGGGAAGCAAAGGTAATATCGGCAGCAGAAATTTTATCTCCGACTAAATAATTGCGTCCATCTGCTAATAAACCGTTTACTTTTGCAAAAATACTCTCGATTTGCGCGTAAGCTTGTGCTGCCGACTCCTCATTAATATGATATTTATTTTTAACACCTGAACGCATTATCGGATAAAATACTGGAAATAATAGCTTCTCGAAAAAAGGTACGTCGTGAGTCCATTTTGATTTAATAATTTGGGAATTATCTACTATATAGAAGTAAGCCCAATCTCTGACAGCAACCGCTAGTTTTTTATCAAATAATTCTTCCAATTTCTCTACTTCTTGAAGCTGTTGAGAATCTACAGGATATAGTTTTGCGTCATCGGGTGCAATTGAATCAAGGTATTTCAAAATATCAGTTGAATCAGTCAAAACCTGGTCTTCAGTTACAAGTACGGGAACAGATTCACCACCAACTTTAGTTGTCGCAAATCGATAAAAAGGTGGCATATGTGGTTCTTCAACATATGGTAATTTCAATATATCAAGCGTCCATCTGACTTTCTCGCAATAATGACTGACTGGAATAGTAATTAAGCGGAATGGTTTTTGTTTTTGCATTTTTAGTACCCTATGTAATAGTTTTAAATTGAGAATATTTTTTAGTGGCTTTAATGATATTTACATTACATTTGTAATTCACCATTTATATGATTACTTTTTTTATTTGTCTTGCTTATCAGCAATAAAGTTCACCGTTTGTTGAATGACTTGTTCGTTGTTCAGAATTCGTCGATGTCCAAGTCTAGAAGTCAGAATTAATTGACTATCTTGCCATGATTCGTTAATTGCAACACTCTCTTGATAAGATATTTCTCGGTCATTGCGATCGTGAAATAACAAAGTTGGAATTTTGAGATTATTAATTTTATCTAATGAAAATCTTTGCCAGGTATCTTTGCCCAATTTATCTTCTATCAAAACACGTAATTCTTGTTCTAATTCTGGAGTAAGTTTTGCCGATTTTGAAAAGATTGTAAATGTAATTGATAAGTGACAAACAGCCCCTAAAAACACTATTTTACGAGCCGTGATCCCTTCATTCAAAGCAACTGCTGTACTTGTGCTTCCAAAAGAGTGAGCAATAATGCTATCTATTGAACCTTCTTTTTTAACAACAGTTTTAATCGCTTCAACAAACTCCAACCCATTAGTTTGTCTACCTGCTGTTTTACCATGTGCGGGTGCATCAAAAGCAAGAACCCGGTATCCTAATTCTACCAACGGCTCGACGAAAGAACCTAGTTGTGTCGCACGTCCTCCCCATCCATGAACCAGTAAAATAGTTGCACCTTTACCCCAAGAATACGCTGTCAGGTCTACTGGTTTTGCAGGAATTGTAAAAATATCTGCTTGTTCTTCTAGCTTTTGCTCTTGTTCTGTTGGTGACTTCTTAGGTGGAGTAAAAAATTTATCAAAGGCTTGATCAGCGCTAAGACTATCGTTAGTTGAAGCTGTGTTTTCTTGCTGTATCATATTTTGCTTTAGTTATTATCAAGGTTGAAAAATAATCAGACCGAATGGTTTGTTTTTTATCAAAAAAATATACGGCTTTTGTCGTACCCGATCTTTAAGGTTGCAATTCTACTTTAATATAATTATCCAAATGCTCGATCGCTCTTTCAAGGTGAATTGAATCATCATACAATTTGCTCATCATTACCGCACCTTCGAGTAAAGAAATCATCACGCTTGCAACTTCATCGGGGTTTACATGGGGACGAATTTCACCCCTAGCAATTCCTTTTTGAATAACCTTACAAACCATATCTCGCCAAGAATCCATCACCATTTGAGCGCGTTGTCGTAATATCGGATGAGCATCATCGCTTTCCACAGCAGTATTTAATAACGGACATCCTCCCTCAATTGCCGGATTATCGATGTTAGCCCGAAATACGCCAATAATTCCTTGCAAACGTTCAACTGCATGACGTTTATTTTTCAACGCACCTCGATAACGCTGCTTAATTAAGTCAACTGCATAATCAAAAGCTTGCAGTGCTAATTCATCCTTGCTTTGAAAATGGTTATAAATTCCCCCCTTCTTTAATCCCGTCACCCGCATGATGTCCGAAATAGACGCACCAGCATAGCCCTGTGTATTAAACAGCGCGGCAGCTTTGTGTAATATTTTTTCCTTTGTTTCTTCGCCTTTAGACATCATATATCAGACCGATTGGTCGTTTTTACATTATCAGATTAAGAGTCACGAGTCAATTAAATAGTGAGGGGGGAGAGGGGGTAGAAGCAATTTCAAATTACTCCTAACTCCTAATTCCTAACTCTTTCCCCTTGTCCCCTTGTCTCCCCCTTCGGGTTCACCACTTCTCTCAACGGTCGTGTTCCTCCGCACGAGAGTGGGTTCACCATCTCCCCATCCCCCCATCTCTTCTACCAGTTTCCAGTATTTTCCATAGAAGCCCAAGGTTCCTGCTGTGGTAGTGATTGTCCCTTTTGTAGGAGTTCTATTGAAATACCGTCTGGCGATCGCACAAAAGCCATGTGTCCGTCGCGGGGGGGACGGTTGATGGTAACACCACCCGATTTAAGGCGATCGCAAGTTTCGTAAATGTTGTCAACTCGATAAGCGAGGTGTCCAAAATTGCGCCCACCGTCGTAGTCTTCGGAGTCCCAGTTGTAAGTAAGTTCCACTAGGGGAGATGTTGATGATTTTACTTTATCTACATCTTGGGGTGCAGCGAGAAAGACCAAGGTAAAACGTCCTTTTTCGCTTTCTTTTCTGCTAACTTCAACTAATCCCAGCTTGTTGCAATAAAAGTCTAGCGATGTATCTAAATCGCTGACGCGAATCATTGTGTGCAGGTATTCCATGTCAATTATCAATTAGTTTTCAATTATTAATTATTACTCATCACAGGTTAGATAGGCATATAACTTAATTTTGTTAAGAAATCACAATCATTATTTCTGAACTAAAATTAGAAAATACAGCTTTTAGTAAAGACTTCAGTTTGTAAAATGTTTTCAGGATAA
This sequence comes from Rivularia sp. UHCC 0363, assembly GCF_034931125.1. NCBI lineage: Bacteria > Bacillati > Cyanobacteriota > Cyanophyceae > Nostocales > Rivulariaceae > Rivularia > Rivularia sp. UHCC 0363. The sequence continues at coordinate 6,675 of NZ_JAYGHM010000033.1, forward strand.
ATTTTAGGATAAACATATGGGATTCTATTCGCAAAAAATATTTCCTTATCTTCTTGATTGGTCGCTATCCGATTCTACTTTTAGTAAATATCGTCAAGAAGTTTTAGCAGAAGTGGAAGGAGATGTATTAGAAATTGGCTTTGGTACGGGTTTAAATCTTTCCTATTATCCAGATGATATTCATAAAATTATCACCGTTGATAATAATCCGGGAGTTCATCAACTTGCTCAAAAGCGAATCGAAAAATCTTCTATAACTGTAGACCATCGGATTTTAAGCGGCGAAAATCTCCCAATGGCAGATAATACGTTTGATAGCGTTGTCAGTACTTGGACTTTATGCAGTATTGAAAAAGTTGAACAAGCCGTTAAGGAAATCCATCGAGTGTTGAAACCATCTGGAAAATTCTTTTTTATCGAACATGGTTTAAGTAATGAACCATCAATTCAAATCTGGCAAAATAGATTAACTCCAGTACAGAAAATAATTGCTGATGGTTGTCATTTAAATCGTAACATTCGCTCTATTGTAGAACAACAATTTGGTCGGGTAGATTTAGAAGAATTTTATGTAGATAAAACCCCTAAATTTTTGGGTTATATGTATAAAGGTGTAGCGATTAAATAGGTTAACTAATAACCCTATCGCAGTGAGCAAAATATTTTTTAACTCGTTTCTATAATGTAGTCCCAGACTTAAAGTCTGTGGGCTTTTTACCTACATTCTAGATGTTATCACCAGATATTTTTAGTTTCTCAAAAATATCAATAATATTTTTCATTACTTAAATGAGACGATGTTTATAAATTTTTTCAGCGTATACTACTCAATCTAAAACCGCTACAGCGTTCTTTAAAAAACAATCCAGAATCCCTTAATTTAATCTCAATTCTACAAATAAAGGCAAATGGTCTGAGCCAATATTAGAACCAATAAAACGACGTACAGTAGTTAATGATTTGCTATGCAAGCAGTTATCTATGGGAATTCTAAATATCGGCGGATAAGTGGAATGCCAAGTAGTTTGTATACCGAATCCGCGTTGAGAGTTTATCAAACCACTCTTATTTAATAATTGGCGAAATGGTCCATACCAAGGAGTACTATTAAAATCACCAATTACGATTAAATCTTGTTTGCTTTTTTGCAAAATTTGACTCCAGTTAGCAAGAGCATCGAATTCTATCTCTTGATATGTTACTGTTTCAGCATTGCGGGGACTAATTACATGGAAGCAAAGTAGAGTTATTTCTCTCCCTTTATAGGAAATTGTGGCTTTCAATAGCGCCCGATTGTTATAAATTGGTAAAGTAATAAACTCTACCGTTCTTAATTCAATTGACTTTGTTTTTTCTTGAGGTATAAACCAAGCGATTCCATGACTGTTGTATTCCGGTAGGGTGGCAATTAGACGGTAATTTGTCAATCCTCTATTTAGTTGGGTTAAGGATTGGGGAGTGACTTCTAATAGAAATAAAATATCTGTTTCTTGTTTGTTTAGATACTCTATTGCTTTCGTTACATCTGGTTGTTTACTATCAAGAGTTGCATGAATTACACGAATAGTTTGTGGAGCAGTATTTACAGCTTGAGTTGAAGTTTGGTTTGGATGTATAAATAAAGGTAAAATTAAGATTAAATTTATTAATAAAGTAATCGTACATAAAAAATTCCAAATATTAATTCGCTTTTTTGAAGTTAATAAACTAACAAACAGCGCAATAACTAAAATTAGCGAATATTGAACTCTGGGATGTTCCATTAAAGCAAACACCCACCATTTTCTGCCAGCAAGACTTAATATTGTGGCGATCGCCGCAAATCCTGCTAAGATATTTGTCCAGAATTTAATTAACCACAAAGTTTTTCAGGTCAAAGGTAAAATAACTCATAACTCCTAACTCCTAACTGCTAACTGATTCACAAAAGGTGTTATGGCTTCTACAAATTCTGCTGTTGATTCGTAAGGTAATACGTTTCTACCGGGAATTGCGATCGCGCTTCCTTGAGGTAGATACAAATTATAATCAGCTAAACGTTTTTCCGTAGTATCTTTTTTACCCGATTGACTGATACTCGATGCTGCTTCGCCAAAAACTGCTAGTGTTGGCTGCATTATAGATTCTATGTCTTTTTGATAATCTTTTCGCCAAAATCCAGCTAAAAACGAAAAAACCGCATAGCGACTTGCCAGATTTTTCGCACCTTCACGTAAGGTATCCAACCATTCATCATCAACGTCTACTTTTGAATCAAATAGCTGCTTGACCGAAAAATCGGCTAAAAATTTCTTGCGTCTTGCGTAACGATAAAAAAGATTTCCTGAAGGTGAATCAAATAACAGATTCCACAGCAATTTTTGTTGCCATTTTGGTGCTGCTTTGGTCATTACGCTCCAAGCAGGAGGTCCGGATAAGATAATTCCAGCGATTAAATCTGGTTGTTTTTTGACTAATTCTATAGCTACGGGAAATAATGCACCCTGCACTACTAAAATTACGGGTTTTTGAACTACGGTTTCGATAAAGTATTGTAATTGCTCTGCCCAATCAATAGGATAATAAGCATAGTGAGGCATATCGCTTTCACCACAACCTAATAAATCGGGATTATATATTAAATTGCCATGACTTTTATACCATTCATCACAAAATCTTTGCCAAAAGTGTCGCGATAAACCAACACCAATGGGATGAATTAATAATAAGGGTATACTATCAGATGTTGAATTTTTAGGAGTATAAACTTCGTAGGCACAACGGAAGTTTTTCCAGGTGTAGAATTGATTTGTATTTACTGTTTTATCTTGAGCAATCATTTAGTGTAAATCAAAAAATCATCTGTGGATAAATCAATTTGTATCCCGCTTGTTTAATCTTCTCGTTGGATACCTTGGAATTGTAAGCGCGGGTTTTTGGTTGAGAAGAATCCCATGTAACTTTTGGTTTATCGTACTTTTGAGATAAATTATCGATTAATTCTCTACTGGGAAGATGTGCATCATCAACTAAATTATAAATGCCTTGCAGTTGTTTTTTACGGGCAAACTCAATCGCAGCCACAATATCATCTAGGTGAATCCAATTTGTGACATCTTCGCCATTCCCAGGACGAGTTTCACCAAAGGCTCTACTAAATATTTTAACTAATTCTCTACCCTCACCGTAAATTCCGCCCAATCGCAGGATACAAACGCGCAGGTTTTCGCTATTCGCTGAAAGCAAAATTTGCTCGGTTCGACCCAAAATTTTCCCATTGGGATTATTTGGTGCAGTTGGTGTTTCTTCATCTACCCAAGCACCATTTGTATCACCGTAAACCGAATAACTCGCTGTGTATATTAACTGTTTTACCGAGGGAATCTGTGGTAGAACCGAAACTATACTTTCAGCAGTTTTTACATAAGTCTCTTCATAAGTATCGCGACTTTTTGGACCAACACTCAAAAGGACAATATCTTGATTTTGCAATACTAATTTTAAAGCTTGTGTATCCGAACCTTGGAGAATTTCTACTTTTCCTGCGACTTCTTGTAATTTTGGTAAACGGGTCGGAGTTGTTGTAGTTGCAGTTACAACTAAGTCATCATTTTGCTTCCAGTATTTAGCTACTGCATAACCTACATATCCACAACCAATAATTGCAATATTCATAAAATTAAAGCACCCCTAACTATCAATTATTATTGCATTAATTCTCTTTCAATAGCTCCAATCAATTCTGGTGAATTTGGCTTAACGCTGCTTTTAAACCGAGCGACTACTTCACCGTGCTTGTTAATTAAAAACTTTTCAAAGTTCCAAGCTATTGGTCCTTTCGGTTCAATTGAAGTTGTTAACCGAGCATAAAGTTGATGCTGCTCTTCACCTTTAGCATGGAGTTTATCAAATAATTCAAAAGTTGTACCGTAATTCCTGGTACAGAAATCTAAAATTTCCTCATTGCTTCCAGGTTCTTGTTCTCCGAAGTCATTGGATGGGAAAGCCAAAATTCTTAAACCTGCTTCTTTGTAATTCTGATACAGCTTTTCTAATCCCGCGTATTGTGAAGTATAACCGCATTGCGAAGCCACATTCACAATTAAGAGTACTTTACCAACATACTCGCCTAATTTCCGATCTTTCCCATCCATAGTTTTCACTATTACGTCAGATACTGTATTGTTCATTTTGATTTTTATGTAATATAGACTTAGCCCAAGTTTCTCACATTGGAGGCACTTAATCGCAGAATCAAGCTCTTGGTGATTTTGTTTACAGATCTTACAAATCTGTGGTTTACGTGTTTATCTTAATATGTTTGTAATTAATATATCTGTCTTTTCTAATCCAAATATTCACAAAAAAATATCTCTTTAACCCTTAAAATAAAAGTTACGAGAGAAATTTTTACATCCAATAATTGAAAATGAAGGTATGCTTCAAATCTTTATTTTTGAGTCCAACAGCAAAATTTCAACAATTTAAAATTAATAACATTCAGCTAAAAACCACAAATATCAGTAGACGATATGTTGATTTAATTACTACTTAAAGCAATATAATTACTTAATTAATTTAAGAAAGTGAGTTTGGGAAACAAGTCAATTTAGACAGAGAACAAACTTTGAACAAACTCTAACTTTTATTCATGAATCGAACCATCGGGCATAATTGCTCCAGATAAGTTAGCTCCGATGAGTTTAACAAGTAGGCGATCGCCAGAACGAATTCTCGCTCCTCTCAAATCAGCACCTCGTAAATCAGCACCGCTTAAGTCAGCACCGATTAAGTCAGCACCTTGAAGATTAGCTTCTTTCATATCGGCTAAAAGTAAGTTTGCTCTGAATAAATTAGCATTGCTCAGATCGGCACCTCGCAAGATTATTTTATGCATAAAAGCATCGCTGAGGTTTGCGCCGTTTAATTTAGCATAACTGAGATTCCTGCCAGACAAATCCCTTCCCTTGAGATTAGCGCGACGAAAATCTTGTCCGCTTAAATCGGAATTTTGTGCAGGAGGTTGATTTCTGTGAGGTGTAGGACTTTCCCTTGCTTTTTCTTGATAAGGTGCATAGGAATTAGAGCGATCGCGAGGTTCAGCAGGCGCGTAGGTTGTAGAGTTAGATTTGTACTTCGCCTTAATAGAGCGCAACTTTTCCCGAGCTTCATTAAGTTCCTGTAGCTTTCTACGTGCCTTTTCTTGCAGCCGTTCCTTTTCTTGAGGAATTCGATCCGGGTGCCAAATAAAAGCCAAGTCACGATAAGCCTGGTTAACTTCTTCAAGCGACGCTCCAGGCTCCAACTCTAAAATTCTATAGTACCGCTCCAGTTCTTTCATAAGGTGAATTGAATGGCAAATATACTGCCATTATGAGTTATTCAATCGTGTATCTGCTTAATTCTTTGTCAAATTTTGCGATCGCGCTGCCATCTTAGCTACAAGTAAGGATTTAAGATATCGGGATAAAGGGGGGATGGGGAGACAAGGGGAAGAAAAATTGAAATTGTTCCTTGTACTCTTTTTCCTATACCCAATCCCCAATCCCCAATTTTCCAAACAAGTTATTACGTTCTTTAAAGTTATATAGCCTTTTGAATACAATGGTTCAGACACTGGGGTAAACTAAGCTTTGATTATTATTCTTTCAATAGACTTGAACACTCGGAAAGGAGCCTTTTAAAATGTCTCATACCGTTAAAATTTACGATACCTGCATTGGCTGCACTCAGTGCGTTCGGGCTTGCCCTACTGACGTACTAGAAATGGTGCCTTGGGATGGCTGTAAAGCTCAGCAAGTAGCCGCTTCTCCCCGTATTGAAGACTGTGTTGGCTGCAAACGCTGTGAAACCGCTTGTCCTACTGACTTTTTAAGCATCCGGGTTTATCTAGGTGCTGAAACTACTCGCAGTATGGGTTTAGCCTACTAATTAACATTGGGAATTGGGAATTGGGAATTGGGAATTGGTTAAAAGTTAGGAGTTAGAAGTGAAGAGTTAGGAATTTTCTCCCTATCTCCCTATCTCCCTATCTCCCCATCTCCCCATCTCCCCATCTCCCCATCTCCCCATCTCCCCATCTCCCCATCTCCCCATCTCCCCATCTCCCCTATTACTGATTACCGATTACCAATTACCCATTACCAATGTGTAAAGCAAAGTCTTAATTTACTCCTTTTATCCTTGGCTAAACCTTGAAGGATATGTTAACTACTATAACCAGTTAAGTCATCCTGAAAAGGGAGTGGTGTAAATTATGTGCGGAATCGTTGGCTATATCGGCACGCAGACGGCGACGGAAATTTTACTCGCAGGGTTGGAAAAGCTGGAGTATCGGGGCTATGATTCCGCTGGAATCGCCACAATATCGGAAGGTGAAATTAGTTGCGTTAGGGCTAAGGGTAAATTACATAATTTGCGTTCTAAGTTAGAAAACGTAGAAAATTCAGCGCGTGTTGGTATTGGACACACCCGATGGGCTACGCACGGTAAGCCTGAAGAATACAACGCTCATCCCCATATGGATACAGCGATGCGAGTGGCAGTGGTGCAAAATGGTATTGTTGAAAATTACCGCGAGTTGCGTGAAGAGTTAAAAGCTCAAGGTCATGAGTTTCGTTCGGATACCGATACTGAGGTTATTCCTCATTTAATTGCTCAGTTTCTTAAGGAAGAAGTCGCGCTACAAGAAACTTATCCGGATTTAATATTTTTTGAAGCAGTACGCAAAGCAGTAAACCAATTGAGCGGTGCGTTTGCGGTTGCAGTAATTTGTGCTGATTTCCCCGATGAAATTATCTTGATGCGTCAGCAAGCACCTTTGGTAATTGGGTTCGGACAAGGTGAGTTTTTCTGTGCTTCGGATACTCCAGCAATTATTTCACATACCCGTGCAGTGCTAAACCTTGATAATGGAGAAATGGCACGTTTAACACCTCTGGGTGTCGAGGTTTATAACTTCGCTGGGGAAAGGTTGAAGAAACAACCTAGATTACTTAACATGAATCCCGTGATGTTAGATAAGCAGGGATTCAAGCACTTTATGCTCAAGGAAATCTACGAGCAACCTGGTGTAGTAAGAACTTGTTTGGATGCTTATTTTAGCCATCAAGACACTCTTGATTATACAAATTCCCCAGTAAATCTTGGTTTACCAGACGAACTTTATGCCGATTTAGAACAAATACAGATAGTTGCTTGCGGTACTAGTTGGCACGCTGCATTAGTAGGGAAATACTTGTTAGAACAGTTTGCGGGGATTCCTACTCAGGTACATTATGCTTCCGAATTTCGCTATTCACCTACGCCTTTAACCCCTAATACGTTAATAATTGGCGTAACTCAATCTGGTGAGACTGCGGATACTTTAGCAGCTTTATCTATGGAAAAACAACGTCGCGAAGGAAAAGAGCTTAAGTATCAAGCGAGACTTTTAGGTATAACTAATCGCCCGGAAAGTAGTTTGGGATTACTGGTACCGCATATAATTAATACCTTTGCCGGAATTGAAATTGGGGTAGCAGCGACAAAAACTTTTGTTGCTCAATTAATGGCGTTTTATGCGTTAACCTTAGATTTAGCTTATCGGTGTAAAACTGTTTCCAGCGAAAGAATCAACGAGATTATTGCCGGATTGCGGATGATTCCTAAAGAAATTGAAGAAAATCTGCAAAAACAAGAAGAATTAACCGAGCAGCTAGCCCACGAGTTTACCGAAACCAGAGACTTTATCTTTTTAGGAAGAGGAATTAATTTTCCCATCGCTTTAGAAGGAGCTTTAAAATTAAAAGAAATCAGCTACATTCATGCCGAAGGATATCCCGCTGGGGAAATGAAACACGGACCGATCGCCCTTTTAGATGAGAAAGTTCCAGTAGTTGCGATCGCCATGCCAGGTAGCGTACATGAAAAGGTTATTTCTAACGCTCAAGAAGCCAAAGCCCGCGATTCAAGGCTAATTGGAATTGCACCTGGTGACGATGAATCAGCAGCAGAGATATTCAACGATTTGATTCCCGTTTCTACAGTAGATGAATTATTTTCGCCGATTTTGACCGTGATTCCTTTACAGCTATTGGCTTATCACATTGCAGCCCGTCGCGGTTTGGATGTCGATCAACCGAGGAATTTGGCTAAATCTGTAACTGTTGAGTAAGTGTAATTACTTACAAAAGTCAGTTTGTCGAAAAACAATAAAGTTGTACAATTTCTCCTATCGGTGAAGCTCACTACACCTGTAGGAGATTTTATTTATGGCTTTAAGTATCGGTTTGTAATGGTAGGTTTGTTTTAAGCGGTTGAAAAAGAGCAAGATATGGTTCATACCGATATATTTTATTTCTTTGCCAACCTGTTATTTCTTTAAGAAATCCAAGCTCAACAAACTGCTCTACCGTTTTGCTAGCTGTAACATAAGCACACTGAAGATACTCTTCGACTAACCTAACAGTCACCATAGGTTGTTGAAAGAGAAAGTCTAATAAACGCAAGCCATAATTACTACTAGAACTTTTCTGACCGATAATTTCGCGATGAGCCTCGCGTAGGTTGAGAATTGAGCGAGTTGTTGCAGTTGCTGACTGACTAACCTCAAAAATACCTCGCAGAAAAAATTTTAACCATCCTTCCCAATCTCCATGTGTACGGATAGCCATAAGTCGATCGTAATATTCCATTCGATGGGCTTTTAGGTAATAGCTTAAGTATAAAAGAGGACGCTGTAAAATACCTCGCTCGCAGAGTAAGAAGGTAATTAGTAAGCGTCCTATACGACCATTACCATCTAGAAACGGGTGGATAGTCTCAAATTGTGCATGAGCTAGTCCACAAACAATGAGTACGGGAAAAGATTTTGTATCATGCAAAAATTTCTCTAGGTTATCTAAAGATTGATGCATCTCCGTAATTGGTGGTGGAATAAATGAAGCCGTCGCTATACTACAACCAGCTGCACCAATCCAGTTCTGAGTTGTACGAAACTCCCCAGGAGTTCTATCCCCACCCCTTACTCCGTCAACTAAATAGGCGTGGATTTCCCGAATCAAACGCATACAAAGCGGAAATTCTTTGAGACGTTCTAATCCATAATTCATCGCTTGAATATAATTAACTACCTCTTTTACATCTTTGGGAATTTCCTGACCTTTAACATCGATTTCAAACTGTAGTACATCTTCTAAGGTACTTTGAGTCCCTTCTATTTGCGAACTTAGTACCGCTTCTTGACGGACATACATTGCTACAAATAAGTCAGGATTGGGAAGAATGTAAGTAGAACCATCAAGTCTGCCCACAGCGCGATCGGCATCTGATAGCAGACGGATAAGTTCTGGATCGTTCATTTGGATTGGCGGATCTGGAGGTAAGGGAGCCGGGATAAATGAACTATAGCCTTCGACTTGTTTTACATATCGACCACTTCGCATAATAAAACCGGATTAAGATGAATCTTATTTTAGTACCGTGAAACAAGACAGCAAATTTTCAGTCTTATTTTATTTATAACCTACTTTGTAAAATAAGATTTAGATTTGCTTACCGTTTTTACAATCGCTCCTTATTGATAAAAATGGCAATTCCTCGGTGATTGCGCCTTACACGATGTATTTTTTAAGCTGAACAGAAGTAAACCAAGTCTTGATTATCAAAATCAGATTTACCGAAAAATACAGTAAATATGTAATTTTAATCACTATAGAAAAATCACTTGAAGTAATAAATTATGAGCAAAAAAGATCACCATGTTCGAGTTTTAACGCATCGCGCTTTTGCTGTATTTTTGTGCGATCGCCATAAGTTCGTCGGTACAAGCACAAAATAATCCCAAACCTGTTAAATTCATCAAATCTCAGGAGCGAGGTAATTTTGAGTTCCCAGGTAAGGGAAAACCTTTTATTCCAAATGATGTAGAACAATCAATCAAACCAAATGAAAGTATAAGTCGAGGAATACCTGATGGTTATGACGATCGCATTCTCATGACTAGCAATAAATACCCTTGGTCAACAATTGGTAGGGTTGAGGGAACAACTGCTAATGCTAAAAGCTATCACTGCACGGGAACTTTAATTCACGATAATCTCGTTCTTACAAATTCTCACTGCGTTATTGACCCAGAAACGGATGTATTAAGTAAGGAAATTAAATTTTTGCCGAATTTTATCAACGGTAGAGTCAGTAATCCTAGAGATATTGCTTCAGTTGAAAAAGTTGTTTACGGTACTGATTTCAAAAATGGAAATCAAGACAATGCTAAAGACTGGGCTATTTTGGTATTAGATAAACCTTTGGGTCGTAAATATGGTTATTTAGGATGGAAATCTATACCACCTAATATTCTTGTTCGCAATAAAAATGCTTTCTTTTTTGTCGGATATTCCGGTGATTTCCCCAAATTCAATCCAGGAATGATCGCAGGATTTGAAAAAGGTTGCAGCATCACCGGGGAAGAAGCTGGTCTTTTGTTACATGATTGCGATACTGCTGGTGGTTCTTCCGGTGATCCCATCATCGCTACTATTGATTCACAATACTATATTGTCGGCGTAAATAATATGGAATTTAAAAATCGTCGTACCGGACAAGATATTATTAATGCTGCGGTGAAAATTTCCACAATTGAGGCTGCATTAGCTGATAAATAGCTTATTTTCAAGTATGGGTTGCGTTGCTTATAATATTTCCATCTTGACAAATGTTCTATAGCATCGTAACTCATTTAATTTTGTATTTGTTTTCTCACCCAACGTCTAAAAGCTCTAATTACAGAATTTCGACCTGCTGTTTTGCTCTGCTCAAGATATTGAGGTAAAATTTCAGCTAAAGGTAAATTGGGAAAGTTTTTGCTTTGTTCGGATACTATATAAGACCCATTTTGTAATAAATTTATTTGTAATTTACCTTTTTCAAATCGCCAAAGTTCGGGAACTTTTAAAGCCGCGTAAATACTTGGATGAGTTCGGGAAGTAACATCAATTTCTAAGGCTAGATCGGGTGGTGGGTCTTGTGTTAAATCAAGTCGCTTTTTGCCGCGAATTTTACTTTCATTTTCAATATAGAAACATTGGTCTGGTTCAATTCCTTGGAGCATTATTTGATTTTTAAAAGTGGTAGAACCAAGGCTTCTAAATTCAATTTCTAATTCTTCTAAAAGTGCCTTTATTAAGTCACCAATAATTTCTTTATCGTCTTCATGTTCTGGTAATGGAGCCATAATTTCTAGCACTCCTTGGTCATAAGCAATACGTGCAGCCCGATGTTCTCCGAGTTCATCAACAATTGTTTCAAATTCTTGCCAGGTGACATCACGTAATAGTACCCTTTGCCCTGGTGGAACATGAATACGTCTAATGTTTAAGAGCATATTACCACTCCCAGTCTTTTTGCGATTACTATTAGCTTAATTCGGTTGATGTCTTATTGCTATAATTCTTGCAAATTGTAATTTACGCTCGTTGCTACACAAATATAACCCCCGATTGCAGTTTTACTGAACGCGAAAGGGTTCATTACTCCCCTGAATGCTAGTTAATAATTGATTGATTATACGCAGGGTTTGTTATTATAATTAATATAAATTATACTAAGTTGTTTTTTGATGTGGCTTAGTTAGTGACAAAGCTAATGTTGAAAAATTTTTTAATTCAGGGTGTAAAAACAAGTTTGCAACAAAAATTGCTGCTTTAGGATTGCCAAGTTTAATTTTACTGTTTGCGATCGCAATTACTAATGATGATGTTGCGATTACTGCTGCTTTAACTTTCTTAAATGGTTCTACGGAAATTTTGGGAGGGATTGCGTTTTTAATTGTTATTGGATTGCTTACCGATAATTACCTTAAATGCAAACCAAAACAGATAATTATAAACAAGTATAAATGCCACCAGGAATATAAGTCTCATCTCTCAGAAAATATTATAAGAAAAATAATCGCAATCCTAGAGAAAGTACTGGGAACAACCAGCGCACGTGCAACCGTAGTCGAGACTAATGCAACAGATATCAGCTTAGATGCGATCGCCATATTAGAAAATGTACCGGGAATCACTCGCGCACATCACCGAGATTTTAATAGTTCCCAACCGATTATGCGACTCAGAAATGGTGCAACTCTAAGAACTTGGAAAAATCTCTTTGGTGTTGACCATGTTTTTATTGCCGATCAAAACGACAAAATGATTTACGCTGGTTTCGTGGGTTGGATTCACAGTGAAGGATTGAATACAGCGCTGGTTCAAATTCGACGCGACTATACATAGAAAATTGTCATCATCAAATTATTTAGTGTACAAAATATGACTTCTACTTATTAAATCTTTACAATTTGAATATGAGGATAAGATAATCTGTAAATAAACTTTACAATTATTAGCAATGATTAGGCTAATCTCGGATTTTGATGGACCCATTTGCGATGTTTCCGAACGTTATTACCAGGTGTACCTGTTTTGTTTAAAGAAAAACCACTATCAAAATCAACAATTGCGGATACTTTCCAAAGATGAATTTTGGCGGTTAAAACGCTCGCGTGTGCCAGAAACAGAAATAGCCATTATGTCCGGTTTAGAATCAGCGCAAGCAGAAGATTTTGCTCAATTACGAAAGCAAACTGTACATACGCAGCCTTATTTCGAGTATGATACCTTAGCACCTGGCGCTGTAGAAGCTTTGCTAAAAGTTCAACAAGCTGGAATTGATTTAGCGGTAATGACTATGCGTAGAGTTAGGGAATTAGAATACGCATTACAAAAATTTGATTTATACCAGTTTTTTCCTGAAAACCGTTGTTACTGCCTTAGTAATGATTACGTAAAAACCCGCGATATAGATGATAAACCGTTACTTATGGCGCTGGCTTTGAAAGAACTACCCCCCGTAGAAGATATTTGGATGGTTGGAGATACTGAAGCGGATATAGCTGCTGCTAAAAAGCATGGTGTAAAGTCAATAGCTGTGGAATGTGGTATTCGCGATCGCGCTCAACTCGAAGCCCATCATCCAGATATCTTTGTTAAAAATTTAACAGAAGCTGTGAATTTTGTACTCAAAGGTTCAGCGTAATTAGTTGGTGTAAAAATCAACAAAAAAAGAATGGGTCTAAGGGAATTTATGGTTATTGATCGGCGATCGCCGCTTATTTCCTATTCCCTATCTTCCCAAATTAAACTTACTTCAGAAAACTGCAAATTAGCCACAACAGTGCAAACGTCAACACCGTGGCAAACTGATTCGTTGTAAAATTAGCCGATCCTAATGGTTCTGTAAGAGAAGTAGCTATAAGTCCTCCAATAATTAAACCAACTATCAAACCTACTAAAGTAAATAAAACCGCTCTACCAAATTTATTTTCTTTGCGGTTCAGAAAATAAATGCTTACTCCAACTCCAAGTATCAACATCAACTGTAAAACCTGGTCGCCTCCAGTTCTATAAAATAAACTGTTGGCACTCAAGCCAAGATACCAAACACCAGGCACAACGATGTCAAGGGTGCTGGGTTTATCTACCATGCGTTGCAGCCATGCGGGTGACTGCTTCTTGGAAACTGGACTTAAATCAGGAGTTACCTGTACTTTTGATTCAGGGAAGCGAATACGTTCGGGTACTTTGATTTTTCCTTCCTGACGCATCCGCAAGCGGTTCATCAGTACGGCATCATAAGCAGCTTCAATGATTTCAAGACGCGATGTATCGCCGCTATACTGTTCTACTAGGCGATTGCGTGTATCTTGAATTTCTTCAAAGCTAGCGTCTTCCGATACCCCAAGTTTTTCGTAGGGATTTTGGTCGCTCATGGGAGTTAATTACTGATAGCGAGGTCGGCAGCAGTTTATTGCTTAATAAAAACTATTTTATGATTTTTTTTGGTAGAAACCAATATTATTATAGTCAATTTTAATCATCTTACTTAGATTAAAGTATGATATGAACGCAATTAACACAAGTAGTTTTCACTAAAAGTAACTTTAACATATCGCAATAACTCCGTGTATCCCCTCATGCCGTTGGCAGTCAGGGGCTTTACTCTAGAATTTGAGATAAAAACACAAAAAGTGAACAACTTTTATGAAAAAATTAAACTTTGTGTTTTATGTAAAGCTGCCGTATTTCTCCGGAGGGAGGTTTTAAGCCATAATCCTTTTTGTTTATTTTGTGCTATTTAAACGCATATAGATTTAAAATTAATAGCGTTTAAGTACTTGGTAACTTGAAGTAAACTATTTTCTAGTTTAATCTTCAATTAACACGGTGGCATATCAGATTATCTATCTATAATTGTTAGATACTCTTGTAAACCAAGAAGAGCGTTATTGCTTTATCCCCAGGGTTGCATAAAAAAGGAAATTTACGCTCTTATTACCGAATCCAAGGCATTACACTAGTATGTATTTGGAACAACGGCTTAGAGCGTTCTAGCCTTCTAGATTATTATTGCCCAAAAACGGATATCCGCGTTTTTAAAACACAATCCGTCTGTAAATCCTATGAATTTTTTTGCAAAGTGATGGTCATGGCTCCTGCTGCCAAGATTCTTGTAGTTGACGACGACCCTGCCGTTAGAAATTTAATTCAACGCTTCTTGATGAAGCAGAGCTATCAAGTGGAAGCTGCCGAAGATGGCAAAACCGCATTAGCTTTGTTCGAGCAATTTAACCCGGATTTGGTAGTTTTAGACGTTAATTTACCAGACGTAATCGGGTTTAATCTTTGCCAAGAAATGCAGAGTCGTAACGGTGTTTTTGTTCTCATGCTGACTAGTCGTGCGGATGAAGCCGATAAAATTCGCGGCTTTTCCAAAGGTGCTGATGACTATCTTACCAAGCCTTTTGGTTTGGGAGAGTTAGAAGTCAGAGTCGCAGCCATTCTGCGTCGTCAGCGCGTTGTAACCACAGCGGAACAAAAACGTTTGGTTTTTGAAAGATTGATGATAGATCCTGTGCGAAGAGAAGTTGCGCTCAATAACCTACCAGTTCCTTTAACTGCGTTGGAGTTTGACTTACTGCATTTCTTAGCCAGTCATCCTGGTAGAGTTTGGCGACGTGCCGAACTTATCCAAGAGGTATGGGATTATGAATATGTTGGCGACCAAAGGGTTGTAGACGTACATATTGGTCAAATTCGTAAGAAGATTGAAGCTGATGCTGCCCAGCCTGCATTGATTCAGACAGTGCGCGGTGTTGGCTATAAATTTGAGTGTCCGGCTCCAACTCAGCAGCCAGAAAAAGTCGTTTAATGTAACGGGAGGTCAAACCTCCTTTTACGCATTTTTAGCTCTTAATCGGTTTATAAATCCCATTTTAAATCAGATTAAGTGTTCAGAATAAAATCAAAATGTATTTTTAACAAATCTATTGAGTCTACATTATTTTTTAACTTAACTAAAGTTAATAACTTTCTATTTTAAATTTAAATTCTAAATTCTTACGATTAATCCTCTTTTCAGAGGATATTTTTTTGTTTTTAATTGGACTGTTTTTACCCTTTGATCTTAGCGCATCGTAGCTAAGACAATATTTTTTCGCGGTTGATTGTATTGAATTCCATAATTATTTATGCCTTGCTAGTACAACTCGGTGCAAATAGCACTATATATTATTTAAAATTTCACAAAACACTATAAAATAAGCTTTTTTATGAATGCCTTTTGACTTCTACCTTATTGCAATAATCAATATTTTTGCATTCAGGCTTTTCTGTAAATAATTAATATAATCCCTTGATATTAGCACCCAACTATGATGAAGATAAATTTTATTCAGTATCTACCTTTAGTTGCGTGCCATGAAGGGATATATAGTCAGTTACTTACTTACTTCCGCCTTCACGTACTAGAAATGTTGAAACAAAGTTTCTAAATAAACACGAGCCGCATGGCGATCGCTATCTCCATTTTGAAGAATAAATAAAGAAAGCGCGGCTGTAAGTACTCGATCCTGATCCCAATCTGGGTGTGTTTCTAAATAATTCTTCAAGGATTCGTGAAGTGCTTCAGGGACTTGTGCTGCGAGACTAATTGTAGCGTTCATAATTCTTCTCCTAAAAATCGGGCTATCAAAGGGGATTTCGAGCGGACGAAGACCTTTATCATCACCATATAAAGCCTAAAGAGCAATGCTGTATAGCTGTATAAAGGTATCGGGATGTAATATTACATTCAATACTTGGGTTAACAAAAAAATCTTGTCGCATCATTTTGCGCTAAAAGGGGGTAGGTTTGTCAATGCTGCGAAATGTTACAAAGCATGGTATAAAATTTTCCTCTTCACGGAATAATCAAGCTTAGATGCTCTATATTGTTACAATATTTAATGATAACTCAGTCTTTATAAACCACTGTTGTTGCTGTCTAAGAATCCTCAGCAATGTGTTCTAAAGCCTATCCAAACGTAAAAAAGCTGTGGAAAACCCCTTGAGAGTCTGTGGAAATCATGTGGAATCAATGAGGAAAATTCCAGTTAATAATAAGAATTACAAAAAAAATACCCCTATTTTGCTTACTCGCCCATGAAATCCTTTCTCCGCAAGCATTTGCCAACTCTTGATACTCAAATTTGGATTTTAGCTATCGGTAGATTGCTAAGTGAATTGGGTACGGGTTTTACTTTGTTCTATGCTCCTATTTACTTTGTTAATCAAATTGGTTTATCGGCAACTACCGTTGGTATAGCTTTGGGTAGTAGTTCACTTTCAGGGATTGTCGGGCGGATTTTGGGAGGTTCTTTAGCTGATTCTCCGTTTTGGGGTCGTCGTCGCACTTTACTACTTTCAGCAGCGATTTGTGCAGTTGGTTCTTTAGTTTTAGCCGCTACTAATAATTTTGTCAGCCTTATTATTGGTAATTTGATCGGTGGGTTGGGTGCAGGTCTGTATTGGCCAGCTACTGAAGCCGTAGTTGCCGATTTAACTAATAATAAAAATCGTCGCGAAGCTTTCGCTATTACTCGATTTGCAGACAATATTGGTTTGGGTTTGGGAATTGTTTTAGCAGGAGCATTGGTAGCTACTACTGCTAGTTATCGCTTGTTATTTATTATTGATGGTGTATCATTTATTATATTTTTCGCTGTTATTTATGCAGCAATTAAAAAAACTCCTCATCACGTAACTACACCCTCAGATACAAATTCGCAACAAATAGCTTCTTGGATCGCAGCATTAAGCGATCATCGTTTGCTTATATTTGTTTTAGTTAATATTATTTTTACCACCTATATTTCTCAGTTGCACAGTACTCTTCCTTTGTATTTCAAGAATTTTATTCAGGTAGATGAAATAAATAAAGGATTTACTCAGACAACTATCAGCGCTCTTTTTACCTGGCATTTGATAGTCGCGATAATTGCCCAATTGCCCGTTGCTCGCTTGATGAAGGGCTTATCACACTCATTATCGCTCACGATTTCTGCCGTATTATGGGCAATTGGATTTGTTTGTATTTGGATAACAGGTGTTTCATCTGCTTACTCAATAGTTTGGGCAGCCTTTGCATTGTTTTTATTTGCTTTAGCTATAGTTTCCTATACACCATCGGCCGCAGCTTTTGTTAGCGATATTGCTCCAGCAGATAAACGCGGTATTTATTTCTCGATTAATTCTCTTTGCTGGGCTATTGGCTATTTTATTGGTCCCCCTTTAGGTGGTTGGGCATTAGACCAATCCCAATTTGCAATTAATACTTTTTGGTTAAGTTTGTCTGTAAGCGTTTTTTTCGCGATCGCCATTTTACGCTACCTATATCGTTTGGTTTCTGTGCAATGACTTTTCGCTTTGTAATATGCGAGTTTTTCAAAAAAATTAATTGTATATGTTGAACTGATGGCGCGATTCGTGATATTATTCTTTTTATAATGGAAATATGTCTTAAAATAATATTTTTGTTAATATTCCGATTATAAAAATATTGTACCATTGAAAGTGCAGCGAAATTTACTCCGCAAAAAAATAATTTTTCCAGCCTACAAAACAATTAAATAAAATCCTATAGCTTTGAACTATTGATAAATAAACATTCAAAGCTATAGAACTTCAAAAAAAATTATTTACGGCGCTCTTGTAACTTGCGATAAACAGATTTTAAATCAACATTGTGATGAGCTAAAGCGACTAAAGTGTGATATAGCAAATCAGCAACTTCTCCAGCAATAGCATCTGCATCATCGTCCTTGCAGGCCATAACGACTTCAGCCGATTCTTCGCCAATCTTTTTCAAAATCTTATTGTCACCACCTTGAAATAACTTGCAAGTGTAAGAATCCTCCGTGGGATGATCGCGTCGGTGAGATATGACGTTAAATAATTGTGACAAAGTATCCGCAGGAGGTGGAACAATCTGACTATCAACCTGATGAAAACAACTTCTTTCGCCAGTATGACAAGCAATATCGCCCACTTGTTCTACACCAAATAAAAGAGCATCACTATCACAGTCGTAGCGAAGACTATGCACCATTTGAATATGTCCGCTGGTTGCACCCTTATGCCACAATTGCTGCCGCGAACGGCTCCAAAACCAAGTTTCACCAGTATCCAAAGTCTTTGTTAAAGATTCTTTGTTCATCCACGCCATCATTAAAACAGTGCCATCTAAATAATCTTGGACTATAGCTGGCACCAAACCTCGTTCATCGTAGCGAATTTTGTCAACGGGGATGTCGTTTTGCGAATCGGTTACAGAAAAAAACATACCAGCTAGATACCGCCCATTAATAAGAATGATTCATAAATTCACGATATCATTCTGTATGGTGTATCTAAATGGGATGTTTTTCCTTTATGCTAACTAAATAGCTCAAATAACAACGTTTCTTTGCATCGCTGAATGCATTCTCAATGCACTTAAAGTAAATTGATGCGCTTTAGAAGCTTCACCGTAGCAATGATGTGCCGAGTTAAAAGCCGCCCGATAGATATTCTTAACAGCCTACCTTTTGGCGATCGCCTCAATACGGCAAATCCTGATTTGACTTGCATAACATATTGTTATTTTCCAGAAAACGCTAATTCAGCTTATTTATTAAGATATAAGTTTGAAACAGTATTAGCCCTTATCAAAAAATAGACCCTTATTAATCACACTCTAGGAGACAGCCTTGGTAAATACAACGATTAAAACTACCAAATCGCAAGAAATCTTTGCAGCGGCTCAAAACTTGATGCCGGGAGGAGTAAATTCTCCCGTGCGTGCGTTTAAATCTGTAGGCGGACAACCGATTGTTTTTGACCGAGTAAAAGGCGCGTACATTTGGGATGTTGATGGCAATGAATATATCGACTATGTAGGTACTTGGGGTCCGGCAATTTGCGGTCATGCTAATCCTGAAGTAATTACTGCGCTCCATTCTGCTCTAGAAAAAGGTACCAGCTTTGGCGCTCCTTCGGTTTTGGAAAATGTCTTGGCGGAAATGGTTATCGATGCTGTACCCAGTATTGAAATGGTAAGATTTGTTAATTCTGGTACAGAAGCCTGTATGGCCGTGTTAAGGCTGATGCGAGCTTTTACTAAACGAGACAAAATTATCAAATTTGAAGGCTGTTACCACGGTCACGCGGATATGTTTTTGGTGAAAGCAGGTTCTGGGGTCGCTACCTTGGGTTTACCTGACTCTCCAGGGGTTCCGAAATCTGTTACCAGGGACACTCTAACCGCGCCCTTCAACGACCTCGAAGCCGTAAAATTGCTATTTGAAGAAAACCGCGACCAAATTGCTGGGGTAATTTTAGAGCCTGTAGTCGGAAATGCTGGTTTTGTTACTCCTGATGCTGGATTTTTGGAAGGATTGCGCGAAATCACTCACGAACACGGCGCATTGTTGGTATTTGATGAAGTTATGACGGGTTTCCGTATTTCCTACGGTGGCGCTCAAGAGAAGTTTGGTGTAACTCCAGACTTAACCACTTTGGGTAAAATTATCGGCGGTGGTTTACCTGTCGGAGCCTATGGTGGTCGTAAAGATATCATGTCTATGGTCGCACCCGCAGGTCCAATGTATCAAGCCGGAACTTTAAGCGGCAATCCTTTAGCAATGACTGCTGGAATTAAAACTCTGGAATTGTTGCAAAAGCCCGGTACCTACGACTATTTAGAACGAATTACTAAAAAGTTAGCCGATGGGTTATTACAAGTTGCGCTCGATACTGGTCATGCAGCTTGTGGGGGTAATATCAGCGGGATGTTTGGAATGTTCTTTACAAGCGGTCCTGTTCACAACTATGAAGATGCAAAAGCTTCGGATACTGCGAAATTTGGACGTTTCCATCGAGGAATGCTAGAACATGGTATTTACTTAGCACCTTCTCAATTTGAAGCTGGGTTTACCTCCATAGCTCACACTGAAGAAGATATTGAACGAACTTTGCAAGCTGCACGAGATGTAATGTCTGGTCTGTAAGCAGCAATTGGAGTAATTCCCATATATTCGTCAATCCCGTCTCAAATATAAGGCGGGATTAAACATTTCAAAAACAGTTCAAGTTAATTAATTGCAACCGCAGCCACTATGTCCGCAACCCGTCATGGTTTTATGACCCTCAGCACAAGCTTTGGAGCAATAGTATTGACCGTCTTTATTAACTGCACTTTCGACATTGACAATACATAAACATTTTTCACAAGCACATTTCATTAATTCTACTGTAGCTGTCATTTTTCCTTAGCCTCCGGAAAATACTTTTTACAAACACGATAGAACATATGAACATATATTCATATATATAATAGCATACTTTTATTTTTATATAGGATTACTCCGCAGAATTTTGTTAGCGGAGCGTGTCCGGAGGGCATAAAAGACTGAGTACATTTTCTGTTCCCCATTCCCCCCAACCCTAACTCCTGCAAGTTATTCAGACAAAACGGATTCCTATATATCAATTACCGATGCGAATTAATAATTAAGTAGGTCAGCGTTAAAAATCACACTTATGAAAAGGGAATAGGGGAAGGGTTTTGTTGACGCGCAAGCGTCTTCTCTTTGAGAGCTTAATTTACATTCTGTTATATAGTTTGATTTATTTCTACCAACCTACTTAAATAGTTAAAAAATAAGCAGAAAAAGCAGAAAATACCGTATATCTACTGATAATTAATCAAATATCTATCTAACTTTAGAAACTCTTCAAAACTAATCCAGCAATTTGCACCTAGCATCTTGGAATTCATCTCTCAATAATAGAAATAGAGTAATTGCTCCCCGTTATATTTGTAGCGAGTTGACAGTGCATGAGCTACTGTTTAAATCCGAACTGTCTCAATCCTGAAAACCTGCCTTTTAGTGAAAGATGTCAATCTTGTGGAGCGCGAATTATGTTGCGCGATCGCTACCGAGTTACCAAATCTTTGGGTCAAGGTGGCTTTGGAGCGACTTTTCTTGCACAAGATGAAGCCTTACCGGGGGAACCCAGTTGCGTAATCAAGCAGCTACGTCCTTCGGGAACTGCACCTCATGTTTTACAAATGGCACGGGAATTATTTGAGCGAGAAGCCACGACCCTAGGCAAGATTGGGAATCATCCCCAAGTTCCGCGTTTACTAGATTATTTTGAAGACCACGAACATTTCTATTTAATTCAGGAATATGTTCACGGTTCAACTATACAGCAGGAGGTGAAACACAACGGAGTATTAGGCGAACTAGGAGTCAAGCAGTTTTTGAGTGAAATTTTACCATTACTGCAATACATCCATTCCCAAAAAGTTATTCACCGCGATATTAAACCGGCTAACTTGATTCGTCGCGCTCAGGATTCCAGATTAGTGATGATTGATTTTGGTGCTGTGAAAAATCAAGTTAGTCAGACAGCAGCAATGCAATCGGGACAAACAGCATTAACTGCCTATGCTATTGGGACTCCCGGTTTTGCTCCTCCCGAGCAAATGGCAATGCGTCCGGTTTACAGTAGCGACATTTATGCTTTGGGGATTACTTGTATATATCTACTAACTGGTAAATCTCCCAAGGACTTGGAATATAATCCTGCGACGGGTGAGGTGATGTGGCAACATCTCGTACACGTAAGCGATCATTTTGCACAAGTATTAGCAAAGATGATGGATGTTTCAGTCCGCAATCGTTACCAGTCAGCGGATGAAGTTCTTAGAGCAATGGAGATGGAGCCTTACCTTGATAGTTTAACTTCTGGTTTATCTGCTCCTTCAAATCCTGTTAGCAGTCAGAAAACTTCGACAGGTTTTGGGGATTCCAATACAAATGCGAACAATTCTTCTACTAGTTTTTCTAGTGCAGGAGTAGCTCAAGTTGCAGCAGCTATTAGAGCCAGAAAAGCTAAAGCGGCTTCCGGCAATGCTTTCCGTATGGGAACAGCTAACAATCGCGTTCTAACATCAAGAGCAGCAGCTTCTACATCAGATTCGACTAAATCTTCCGTTTATAAATCGAATCCAGATCGCCGCTTAAGTTCTGAAAGCTTACTAACAGCTTATTTGAAGGGAAGACGGGATTTTGCTTCACACAATTTAAGTTTGCTAAACCTACAAGGCTCAGATCTATCAGAAACAAATTTTCATTCTTCTAAGCTTGAAAAAGCTAACCTGCAAGGCACAAATCTTTATAATAGCGACTTTGGACGAGCTAATTTAAACAAGGCTAATCTCAGAGATGCCAATCTAAGTAAAGCTTATTTTAATCATGCTGACCTTGAATTAGCAGACCTGCGAGGTGCCGATCTTAGTTATGCTCACCTAAGTAATGCCAACCTTCGCGGAACTAATTTGTGTGGTGCGAATCTTACCGGAGCTAAAATCTCTCCAGAAGAGTTAGCGTTAGCTAAAACCAACTGGATGACTATACGTCCTAACGGTAGAAGAGGTTTATTGTGATTTAAGAAAAAACTAGCAAAATATTTAGTTTTAATAAGTTTTATTTAAGCTTTAATCATCGTAAACCTTGATATATTAGCTTTTAATAAAGCAGGCGAAAAGTTTAGCACTGAGATAGAACCCCGAAAGATAAGGAAAACAGTCTCGATATTGTGACTGCACATGGCTTGTTGAAAAATTTGTCAAGGATTTTCTATAAATAAATAGACGCTCCATAAATAGTAAACTTTATAACATAAGTAGATTTCCTCTATAGTTCCTTTCGTTTTAGGATTACTATAGAGGATTTTGTTTAAATTTAATACTGAATTAACTATCTAAATAAGAAAATTTCCTAATAAACTACAATTTATTTTACACCATCGGTTTTTCAATTATAAAAAAGGCAGAGGGCAGAAGGTTAGAAACATAAATAAAAAATGCGCTTTCTGAGTTTTGAACTTCAGATGTAAATAAGTAATTTTACTGGCATTCCCTGCAATAAGTTAGAAAATTTTCATTATTTAATCTCACTATAAATAAAGGCGAATAACATACAAGCCTGCTAGTTTGTTTATTCAGGAACTTATAGATCGCGGTCGATCTTGTGCAAAAAAAATTAAGACATTTTTAATAAAAAATGAGCTTATTATATGCATAAAAAATGTAAAATATAAGACTAAGTAAAGAAAAGTTAACCTTATTAAATAAAAGTTTCATAATGTCAGGCAAAAATACAGGTATAAATGTAAGCAAGAGTATTCGTTTTGCAAGTGAGATGGAGGTAATAAATTATGTGCCGACAAAACCCATTCTGCCCCAGATTTCAGTAGAGATATATTTGTAAACCTGTATAATTAGCTGTGTCTGGCCCTAAGCTGAGACTAGATTATGAGCAATATTAGCGAGTTGAATTTTTTACCAGTGAAAGGCTCACATATAACGCCTGAATCTTTATCAGAAGAACTACAGCAGCGATTAACTCTGTATAGAGTTTTTGTTAAGCTGTATGAAAATCATGGCAGTCTTCTAGAACAGATTCTCAAATTAGAAAACTTATCCGAATCTTCGTTGGAGATAAGGCGATCGCATTACATACAGGCTGTTGTTGATGGTGAGATAGTTTATGTAACAACAAATCTATGTGATGGTAAAAGCCAAAGTTTACGACAGCCTCAGCATACTTGGACTATAGGGCGCGATCGCAACAGCGGAATTTATATTAATAGCAAATACGTATCTCGTCGCCACGCTGCTATTCGATACACTGAGCAAGGATTTTATTTAATAGATTTTAACAGTACTAACGGTACTTATATCAATGGCGAACAGATTTATCAACCGACAAAACTTGAGGAGGGGGATGTTGTTCGGGTAGGTAATATTACTTTTTCATTTTTCGACAATAATAGTTGCCGTATTTTGCCTACAGTAGCAGTAGAATTGCTAATGCAGTTGGGGCTTAAAACAGGTAATGAAAAATTAGACAACTTAGCATACTACAGAAGTAGAAATAAAACTCGAAAGCTTTTGGATAACGAATGCACCCAAGGAGAAAATTTTGTTGATGAAATAGCTCAGATGCAAACTTTCGAGGAACAGCTAAGCCAACAATGGAAATCCGATATTTTAGACACCTTTTATAGTAAGTAATAGAAACTTATTTTAATCATAAATAGGCAGGCGTAGGCAGTAGGGATAAGGCGAAGAC
This sequence comes from Rivularia sp. UHCC 0363, assembly GCF_034931125.1. Taxonomy (NCBI): domain Bacteria; kingdom Bacillati; phylum Cyanobacteriota; class Cyanophyceae; order Nostocales; family Rivulariaceae; genus Rivularia; species Rivularia sp. UHCC 0363. Next base: position 31,177 of record NZ_JAYGHM010000033.1, read on the forward strand.
AGCCAATTTACCCAAACGTTGCATAGTCGGTTTTATTTGTGCCGACTTACTTATAACTTATCTAATGCAGTAAGTAATAGCCGCTTTCAAAAGGTATTAAAAAATGAATACTTAATTTCTCCAAAAAATGTTGGTGAAAAATATTAGTTACAAATATGGGTAAAGACGGCTAATATCTATTAGCCGCCTTAATTTATAAAATACAAACTAAAATTCATTTGATAACACCAAGTCCGGCTAATCACTGACTATATAGCTGGTATTTTATAGACCTCTTCGACTATAAAATATTGTAATAGGTAATCTGGATTTACATTACCTATTAGCTATCATTCACCTTCATAGATAAGATAAGTATTTATGACGGAGTTAAACGTTATTCTTCTTCAAATTCTTCTTCAGATTCATTCTCCTCGTCGCTTTGCTGTACTACGGAATTCGCAGAAACAACAGCACCTAATTCTAATTTTTCAAGAACTTTTAGCCTAATTTCTTCGAGCATTTCCGGCTTTTCTTCAAAAAATTTGATGGCATTGTCCCTGCCTTGGGAAATATTATCACCATTATAACTGTACCAAGCTCCCTTACGGCTAATTACGCCGGTTTCTTCCGCGAGATCAACAATACAGCCTAATGTTGAAATGCCTTTACCGAAAATAACGTCAAACTCGGCAATCCTAAAAGGTGGTGCAACTTTATTTTTAGCGACTTTGACTTTAACGCGGATACCAAATTCTTCTGTACCTTTTTTCAAGGTTTGAATGCGTCTAATATCTAACCGCACGGAAGAGTAATATTTTAAAGCGTTACCACCAGTAGTAGTTTCTGGATTACCGTAGCTGACACCAATTTTCATCCGCAATTGGTTAATAAACATTACTGTGCAGCCAGATTTACCAATGTTACCAGTAATTTTACGCAAGGCTTGGCTCATCAATCGCGCTTGGAGACCGACGTGAGTATCGCCCATATCGCCTTCAATTTCTGCGCGGGGAACTAATGCAGCTACTGAGTCAATGACCACGATATCAACCGCAGCAGAACGTACTAACTGGTCTACGATTTCTAAAGCTGATTCTCCGGTGTCTGGTTGGGAGATTAAGAGGTTTTCAATATCTACACCCAATGCAGCTGCATAAGTCGGGTCAAGAGCGTGTTCTGCGTCTACATAAGCGGCTATTCCGCCTTGTTTTTGCACTTCAGCCACTGCGTGCAGCGCTACTGTTGTTTTACCAGAGCTTTCCGGTCCGTAAATTTCAACTACTCGTCCCTTTGGTAAGCCACCACCTAATGCTAAATCCAAGGTAAGTGCGCCGCTGGAAATCGTCTCAACACGCATCTGGGTTGCATCCCCAAGACGCATGATTGTACCTTTACCAAAAGTCCGCTCTATCTGGCTCAGTACCATATCGAGAGCTTTTTTCTTACCTGCATTCTCTTTGCTTGAGTTGTCTGTGTTAACCGCCATTTGAGCCTCTAAAATATATGGATCTGGGATGTTGGTTTGATATTAATAAAACAGATGTACTATTGTGCCATCTTAGCACTACCGAACGTTATATAGTAAAGCTTGGGTATTCTTAAGGAATATTAAACATGAAAATTCATAATTAGTTTTCTTTTGGGCATGAGACGATACGCATTTGTTTAGTTTCACTAAGCGCGATCGCAAGCAAGAAAACATTAATTATACATATATTTAAACAGGGATGGTTTAGTCTATTTATTTGTAGAACAATTTAAGCCGACGTTGCACATCTAGTTAGTCATCGGCTTGTGATATAACTTTTGTATAGGCTACGCTTATCATATCTAGACATACTTAACATTCCAATCAGTTATTTGATGAGTTTTCGGTCTAATAGCAATGCTCTATAATTAAGATTTTACTGAATATTACAACTATTTTTTAAACTTTATTCAAAAATTTCGTAAATTTGACTCTAAGATAAAATATGTCTTTATTTTTACCATATATTGCTTTTTTGACAATACAAATATAAATTTTGATAACTATTGACTTAAGCGTAAGTGTAGTGGTTGACTAAGAATGCAGATGGCTTTTAAATAATATATTATATCCTAATCAATCTTAATTAATTAATAAGTAAGTTTGCTAAATAACGTATAAGCGCGAACACTTAATCTATAGTCCTTTTGTTACATTAAATTATGGTTGCTCAGCTAGAAACTCCAAGTCTAAATTCGACAGTTAGTCGATCGCATACAATCAAAGGATTAGTAAAGGTTTTCACTAGTTCTTACCGTAGCTTTTTTACTGACGTGATGGCGCAAGCACTGAGAATAGCAGGTCAAGGTACACCAGTATTGATAGTGCAATTTCTCAAGGGTGGTATTCGTCAGGGACAAGATAATCCCATTGTATTGGGACAAAATTTGCATTGGATTCGCTGTGATTTACCGCGTTGCATCGATACACCTCACTTAGATGATACTGAAAGCGAGTCATTACATTTGTTGTGGCAACATACGTTAAGTGTAGTTAATAAAGGTAATTATGCTCTCGTTGTATTAGATGAATTAAGTTTAGCTATGAACTTTGGTTTAATTCCCGAAGCAGAAGTTTTAGAATTTTTGACCAACCGTCCCCAAAGTGTTGATATTATTCTTACTGGTGCGGAAATGCCTAAAGCTATCTTGGACTTAGCAGACGAAATTACCGAAATTCGTCGTCCTAATCGGCTGTAAGTTGAGGATGGGGAGGGGGAGGTGAGGAAAGGGAGTAGATTAAAAAATAATTTGTAATTCTTAACTTTTAACTCGTAACCCCTAGTTTTCTGTTCGTAGCTAAGCTGTTTCACGGTATGCTGTTAGATTGATTTGAATTAAATTTACTTATGATTAAAAACGATTTGGCAGCAGCTTAGGACGAGGTGGATGATTTAATATAATTTATTTTCCACTCTTCTAAAATTGGTTCAAGTTTATTTAAAGCATTTTGATAGTCGTTAAATTTGATTTCAGAGAATACAGTGGGGATGCCGCGTGGAAATCTAGAAATGCTTTTATTTGTTTCGTATAGAAGAATAACAGAAATATTTTTAGTTTCTGCATAAGCTAGCTCCATACCTACACCAAAAGAGGGAAAACCAAGATAAGCAATTACCAAATCCGATAAACTTACTTGGTGCTTATCAGTTTGAAAAACTTGTCTAGGATTAATATTAGGATGATTGATAGGGTCAGTGTTTAAATGTGGGACATAACTGTCAAACCCCATACTTTTGCAAAGTGAGCTAATATCCTCATAAAATGATTTGATGGCTTCTAAATTCTCTATTCCTGTCAACGCTCCAGATATATAAATGCGGATATTTTCTGTATTCATATTTTTTTACTATCAAGTCATATTAGTAAATTTTTATATTTATCAATACACAATTACAGGCATAAAGCTCCGTTTTATTTTTTCTTATATCAAATGTAGTAATCTTAAATTAAGATATACCATACTTGGTTTAATCGTCAGTGTTTTTAAATGGCTTTAATCGTTCGTTGATAATTGGACTGAACGCAGCGATAAATGTCGCAAAGGCAGCACCTAAAGTAGGGTTTTTGAAAGAAATTAGGAAGCCTAGAGAAATAACTAATAATATAAAAATAACTAACAAGCTGATACGAATTCTAACCTCTTTTTTGCTCTTTTCTTTTTTTCTATCTAGTTCTCTTGCTTGTCTATCTTTTTCTTCTTTTGCTTTATCCAAAAGTTGTCGCCATAAATCATCTCTATCAACTGGTCTTCCCAAAGATACTTTTGATTCTGATTCAACTTTATGAAAACACACCGTACAAAAAGAATCTCTAAATTCAAGTTCTACAGAACAATCCCGGAAGTTGTGAATTGAGATTAATAACTTACCCGTCCACCCAGGGTCTATAGTAGTAGAAATGTGAGATAAACCTTGAGAAACTGTTTGTGAAACCATTGAATGTATGGTACCTGCAATTTCTTTAGAAAGACTCACAGATTCCAAGGTTTCAATTACTACTGTATCTTTGGGTTCAATTTCAATTCGTTTTTCCTGTTCTATCTCAATTACACGTTTGTTATTCCACGAAAATCCTTTAATTCCGATTCTTAGATCGTAACCAACAGGAGTCAAATATTTATTGTCAAATGGTTCTATAGATATTCCCTTCGTAGAATCGTTTGTTCTTATTTCTATTTGCTCTCTAATATCTGTATCGCTCAACATATTATCTCAATTTACAGATTATGTATTAAGTTATCGCTCTTAACAGATGTCGGAGACAATAAAAAGTTTGCTGCTTTTTGAGTGATTTCTTGTGACAAATGAATCTGCTTTAAAGTTACTAAACCCTCTTGAATAAATGAATCTCGAACGAGGGCTTTTTCTCCACTATTAAAGGTCGTTTCGTAAAAAACTTCCTTAATTCCGGCAGAAATTACTAACTTTAAACAAGACAAACAAGGTTCTAAAGTAACGTAAATACTGGCACCTTCTGTAGAAATACCATGTTTCGCGGCTTGAGCAATGGCGTTTGCCTCTGCGTGTACGGCGCGTGATGGTAAAGTTTTACTAGCATCGCAGCTACTCAGGTCTTTATAGCAGTATCCTTGAGCGCTACAGTGACTCGAACCTGATGGAGAGCCATTATAGCCCGTTGCTACAACTTGCTTATTTTTAACAATTACTGCACCCACGGGAAATGCAAGACAAGTTGAACGAGTCGCGGCTAATTTAGCTAACATGAGAAAATATTCATCCCATGTAGGGCGTTGCTCATTAAAACTCATTATTTACTATCCTGAATATATTGCTTATCTGTTTTTAAACGCTCGACCGCTTTCTGTAATTCAATTCCCAAGTAAGCGGCATGATCGGGACGTATTGCTGGTGAAGCGGTGCAAATTTCTCGAACCAACTTCAAAGCATTTTTACCTTTATATTGAGCTACAACTTCACCGCTACCTGGTGTTGTTTGAGTCACAACAATTTTATCTTCTACAATTTCAATTAAGAAGTTTCCAGCGCGATCGCAATAATCTATGTTTTTAGAAATTCTTGCATATTGTTGTTGAATCAGTCTATCTGCTGAATCCCAAGTATCATCATAAATATGCGCTGATTGACTAATGGTAATCAGCGGTCCCATTTTTAACACACACTGAGAACGTGCCTGTATTTCATCTCTAATATGTTGTTGTAAAGCCCGTAAACCCATTGCATTTGCAACCCAAGCAGAAAACATATCATTACTTCTAAGGGTTGCTGTCAATGAAAGTTCTTTATCAACCACTCGCAACCAAATATGATTTAAACAAGGACTTCCACCTTTTTCATGGTCTTTTACATCCCATAAATTCATCACTGCTGAAGCCGCGTCAATTTCTTTAATAAGTTTATTAATTACTTGCTCAATTTGGTCGCGTCCAAACCAGGAACGCAAACGCTGACCATATGTATATTTTACTCCTTCACGATAGGGAACATCATCTAAAATTTGTGAAAGATATTCTTGAATAAAATTGCGATCTACTGGTAAATAATTAGGTTCTGGAAAATAAAATTTTGAAGGTTCATCGGTAATCACAGCCATTAAATCAATCAATTCTTGCCATTTCCCATCGTAGCCAGTTGGTCTAATAACCCCTGTAGTTTTTATACGATGAATAATTTTAACCCAAGTTTCTGCAATTGTTTTACCTTCAATTCTATGTCCATAACGGTTTCCAGGTAAAACTGTAGGCTGATTCACCAACATGGGAAATTGTAGCGGAGAACCCCATATTTTATTCTCCTTTGTAAGGGCAATAGAGCCAAAATTTCGCGTTTCTTGTACTGCTTCTTCTATTGAATCTACTTCTTTGCATTCAATAGATTCTCGCAGTTTTTCTAAGGCTGTATCTTCAACTTCTATGTCAATATATCCGGTTGTAGAAGAATTAATTTTCCAAGCATTATGTCCGGTATCAGTTACGCTTTGAACAAAACCGTTGCGAAAAAAATCTAACAAACATTCACAGGCTCCTGCATTTTTATCTTCTTTTGTGGCATTTAGGACAATTAAGTATGCTACGTGAGGGTTGAATAGCAAATTACGTATTAGTAAATTTATCCCTCTTGTAGGTGAGTATAACTGTCCAATTACAGCATACTCTTGAGGCTGAAGCCGTTTTTGCAGATTGCTTTTTACAGTCCATCCAGTAACTATTGCTACTTGTCCCGAACCGTAAGCTAATTGATTAGGCTTGTAAAGTGGCTTGTATTGAAATTTAGATGCTGTTGCTGTCATGTTTATAGGTACGAACTCTATAGCTTACAATACACCAGCACTTTACCAATAAATCTTGTCTTCAACTTTAACTTTTTTTACAATTTACAGAGATAATAGTGATGATTAACTGCTTATAACGAGCTTTATGCAGTCTGTAAAAGCCGTGTGATTGATTTATTGGAAGTTGTTAATAAAGCGTCTATTACCAATTAGCGCTAATTAATAATTTCGTAACTTACGATTTAAATGAACTAAATCTTGCGTATAATTCATCAAAAGTTGACAATTTAAAAATCCGCACGCAATATTTGACAATATTTTTTATCCTGAACTTTATTCTTGGTACAAATTATGGTTTTAACTGCTTCAACAATGTTGTCTTTGGGAACAAAGGCTCCGGATTTTCAACTACCCGATGTAGTATCGGGGGAAACTATTTCTCTTTCTACATTTACGGGTAAAAAAGCAATACTCGTGATGTTTATTTGTCGTCACTGTCCATTTGTAAAGCACCTAGAGGAAGAATTAGCTCGGTTAGGAAAAGATTATTTTCAGAGCGATTTGGGGATTGTTGCTATTAGTGCTAATGATGTTAAAAATTATCCAGATGATGCACCTGATTTACTAAAAACAATGGCGATGGAATTGGATTTCAAATTTCCTTTATGTTATGACGAAACTCAGGAGACTGCAAAAAATTATACTGCGGCTTGTACACCTGATTTCTTCCTATTTGATAAGAGTCTCAAACTTTTTTATCGCGGACAACTAGATGATAGTCGTCCGAGCAATGGTAAACCCTTAACGGGTAAAGATTTACGTAATGCGATAGATGCTGTTCTAACAGGTAAATCCTTAACAGAAGAACAAAAGCCGAGTATCGGTTGCAATATTAAGTGGAAACCAGGAAATGAACCGAATTATTTTGGATAGTTGATAGAAGTGAGACAAGGGGAAAGATAATTCATAATTCTTAACTCCTCATTCTTAACTTCTAACTCTTAAGTTAATGCTGAATTTCTAAGTTGAGGATGTAATGTCCTAATTGAACTTTTCCACCCCATAATTCGTATTCTACCCGCAGGTGTTCTGGTAAAGGATGCCCGCTCAAGGTAAGATTACGAGTAAAATTTCTCAGACGGATTGGTTGGTTATTTTGCAAGGATTCGCTAGGTAGCCAGTAGCGACTTATACCGTAAACCCCTTTTTCCCAGAAGTGACGGTAACTTAGGTGTGGATTGCCTTGCATTGTCATGGTAACTCTATAAGGTGATATTTCTAACCATAAAATCCTGGGGCTTACTGAAACACGAGCATTAGTTTGGGCTGGTGTTGCAAGGGTATTTGGTGATTGGGCTTCAGCTTCTTGCCAACTTTTGATCGGTGGTGCGTTTAATAACAGGTGAAAGCGCTCGCTATCTTTTTGGTATAAAGTAGCAGCAGTTTCTACAACAGATTCAACTGGTAAATCTGTTGAAATTAATGATAAGTGAACGGGTTTACGTTGATGAGTCAGCATGGGAGGGATAAATTGAGAAGCTATTGGATAAATAAATTTAATGTAGGGTAAGGTGTGCGGTGTTTAACGGTAGGATAAAGGGCGAAGAAGTTTACACATTAAGCTTTTTCTTTGGTATAACTTTCTCGTACAGTTACACGCCAGTTTATCCTAATGTCGGCTCCTGTCATAACCGTAGAAATTAAACAAGACCTCCTTCAATTGGTTGTTCGACGACCTACTCAAGGACTATCTTTAAATGGTAGAATTCGAGTCCCCGGTGATAAATCTATTTCCCATCGAGCGTTGATGCTGGGCGCACTCGCGGTCGGTGAAACCCGTATAGAAGGATTGCTTCTAGGAGAAGACCCCCGTAGTACAGCCAGTTGTTTCCAAGCAATGGGGGCAGAAGTAACAGAATTGAACACAGAATTGGTCAGGGTTAAAGGTATTGGTCTGGGCAATTTACTCGAACCCGTTGATGTTTTAGATGCTGGCAATTCTGGTACTACTTTGCGATTGATGTTAGGAATTTTGGCATCCCATGCGGGACGTTTTTTTTCCGTAACAGGAGATAATTCCTTGCGATCGCGTCCGATGTCTCGTGTTGTTAAACCTCTACAACAAATGGGAGCGCAAATTTGGGGAAGAGATCATAATTCTAAAGCACCCTTGGCAGTTTGCGGGCAAAACCTCAAACCGATTCACTACCATTCTCCCATAGCTTCCGCCCAAGTTAAATCTTGTATTTTGCTGGCTGGTTTGTCGGTTGAGGGTAAAACTACCGTTACCGAACCCGCGCTGTCTCGCGATCATAGCGAACGAATGTTACAAGCATTTGGCGCAAAATTGGATATTGATCACCAAACTCATAGCGTTAGTGTTAATGGCCCAGTGCAGCTATACGGACAAACCGTAATTGTACCGGGAGATATAAGTTCGGCTGCTTTTTGGTTGGTAGCTGGTGCAATTGTATCAGATTCGGAGTTGCTGATCGAAAATGTTGGCGTTAATCCGACTCGTACTGGTGTTTTGGAGGCTTTGGAGATGATGGGGGCTGATATTACGCGAGAAAACGAGAGGGAAGTTGCAGGGGAACCTGTAGCCGATCTAAGGGTTCGTTCGAGCAAGCTTAAAGGCTGTACTATCGAAGGAGACATTATACCAAGATTGATTGATGAAATTCCCATTTTAGCCGTAGCAGCAGTGTTTGCCGAAGGTACCACCATAATTAAAGATGCCGCAGAATTGCGAGTTAAGGAGAGCGATCGCATTACTGCAATGGCAGACCAACTCAACGCAATGGGAGCTAAGGTAAATGAATTAGCCGACGGTATGGAAATTACTGGCGGTACTCCCCTCACTGGTGCCGAACTTGACAGCTTTACCGACCATCGCATTGCCATGAGTTTGGCGATCGCTGCTCTGAATGCATCGGGTTCGACTACTATTGACCGTGCGGAAGCTGCATCAGTTTCTTATCCCGATTTTTTTGATACCCTTAAGGCAATTATTTAATTAAATGTAATAATTCTTATCCTCAGTATTGTCTCAGGGTAGGAATTATTTTGGGGATTCAAAGCAAATACTTAATTAATTAAATTTTCTATAGACTCACACACACCTTCAAAGTTATTTAACACATCTTCATTAGTAAATCTAATCACTTGAAGTCCATAACCTTGTAATATTAATTTTCTTTGTGAATCGTAAATTTTTGCTTCATCTGTAAAATGGGTTTCTCCATCAATTTCAGTTACTAATTTTAACTTTGCACAATAAAAGTCTACTATAAAATTATCAATAGGTTTTTGTCGTAGAAATCGAATTTTTAATGTTTTTAAATAGTTATTCCACAGCTTTTTCTCGGCTGGAGTCATGTTTTTTCGTAGTTCTTTTGCTTTTTCTATAAGTTTTGGATTATAGGGTAAATGGTAAGCTGTTTTAATAAATTTTGGTTGTTTAGTCATTATCAATTCTCGGTACGATCCCCCCTAACCCCCCTTAAGAAGGGGGGGGAATGGAATGTTTTTTATAAACACAATATAAATATGTATTTTTTTTATCACCACAGTAGATTTACTATTTATAAAAAGCCCCCCTTCAATAAGGGGGGTTGGGGGGATCTGACCATAATCCGTTCTACAATAAATTTACTAAAAAAAGCCCCCCTTCAATAAGGGGGGTTGGGGGGATCTACCGATAATCTGATTGCTGAATATCTCTTAACTTCGCTGCATTTCTCATACCATAATCGGAGCGAGTAAATCGATTTAACTGCATTTCATAAAAGTCTCGATTTGCCTGTAAATGTTCGGGGTTTTCATCATCTAAAGGATATAAAAGTGCCGTGCGTAAAGCCTGAATTACTGCTGATGTGACGTTATACATCGAACGTTGAAAAGTAACTCCTAATTGAATTAAAATGTCTTCTTCACCACGACAATGTTCTTGATAATAATCAACTAAATATTGTGGTAAAAAATGCAGCATATCCTGCATTAATAATGTTGGAGGGATTCCTGCGGTACCTACGGGAAAGACATCAGCGTAAAGAATTCCATAGTGAAAGTCTTTTTGTTCTGAAGGTATTTGTTTGGCTTGAGCGTTATAAGATTTTGTACCTCGGAAAGGTGCAGTCCGATAAAAAACTGCTTCTACATAAGGTAGTGCGGCTTCATATAACCAGACAAAACCTTTGGATTTGGGAACAATTTCGTAACATTCTTTGCCAACATAAAGGTTATGGTAAATAGGACGACCTGCAACTGCAAAAATACCATTCACCAAGAAATCCATTGCTTGGGGTACGGTTGTCATTGTTCCTTCGTCAAACAGATCTGACATCTCAAAGAACACTGGTGCCATGACTTCCCAAAATAAACCTAAGTTGGAATAATAAGAAGCTTGACGACACTGTTCTAAAAACATATCTGGGAACAGTTTATAGAGCAACTGCATTACTGGATTACCTTTAAAGTAAGCTTTAATTGCTCTATCCGCATTTTGCTTATATTCTTCGGTATCTAGATATTCATCAAACTTACCTAAACCCATGTCTTTACCGTGCCACAGCATTGCTCGCATACAGGCTTCGGCAAATTCCATGTTAATTCGGTCGTGAAATAAATGATGCCACAATTTTGGCATTTTAATAGTTTCACCTTTCTCAATAAATGCCAAAAGTTCTGGATGCGCTGTTGCTTCACCGCGCCAAACTCTTAAATCGGCATCATCTCCTGCATAGTGATTATGTCTTTGTAAATACTCTTTTGGTAGAAAATATTTAAAGAAGGGAAAAGGATTTAAAAATTCTTTTTCGGCAATGTAAAGTAAATCGCGCCAGTAGAAATCCATCGGTACGGCGTATGCTTTATAAATACCGATAATTTGCATTAAGTTTTCCGGGGTATCCGGTAACATTGAGCCACCAGCTTCTAAGCGGTGAATTATTTCGGCAAATTCGTGATTTGATGGTGGTAATTTTGCTGTTTTTTGCTCTGATGTTTGTACCATTTTAGTTATTAGTTAGGGAGTAGGGAGTAGGCAATAGGGAATAGAGAACGGGGTAAGAAGCAAGAAGTGAATAATTATTTATTGCTATTCCTATAACTTGCTTCTTTTATTAACGATTAAAAAAACCGATGCTTGACGCAGAGAGCGCAAAGGAAAGAAATAGAGAAAGATATAGGTAATTTTTATTCTTCCCTATTCCCTATTCACTTAATTTTGATTCAGCGCTACTTGTGGAGTTAGAGTTTTTTCAATTGCGGGAATATGTGCAACCATTGCGGAGGTTGTAGGTTCGCTCCAACGTACTAACCAAGTGGGTTGGATTCCTAAAAATACGATCAAAGCTGCTAATATTAGCGCTGGCATTTTCTCGTTCCACAATACTTTGGGGTAATAAGCTAAGTTATTGTCAAGTTTGCCAAAACAGGTACGATTTAACAGAATTACAAAGTAAACTGCCGTTAAGCCTGTAGCAACAATGCACAACAATGTTTCAATCGGAAAAACGCTAAAGCTACCTTGAAATGCCAGAAATTCTGCAATAAAACCCGTCATACCGGGAATACCAGCGCTAGCCATACCGCTTAATACAAGTAAAGCGCTAATCAGCGGTAATCCTCGTACCGGACTCATTAAACCGTTGAGCTTATCTAACTCACGAGTTCCAACTTTGCTTTCCACAATTCCCACCAAATGGAACAGGATGGCTAAAATTAGACCGTGACTGAACATTTGGGAAACAGCACCCACTAACGCTAAACGTGTACTAGCAGCAGCTGCTATAAGTATGTAGCCCATGTGAGCGATGGAACTATATGCTACCATCCGCTTGATGTCTTTTTGAGCGATCGCCGTTACTGCTCCATAGATGGCACTAATTGCTCCCCAAATTGCTAAGGTCGGTGCAAAGGTACTCCAAGTTTCGGGAAATAAGCTCAATCCAAATCTTAAAATGCCATAGGTTCCCAACTTTGCCAGCACTCCACCCAACATAATTGCCACAGGTGTGTTTGCTTCTACATAAGCATCGGGCAACCATGTATGTAAAGGCACTAAGGGTATTTTAATTCCAAAGCCTAAGACTATTCCTGCAAGTAAAATTATTTGCAGCGTTGCAGATAAGTTTTGCGTAGAAATCGCATCGTAATTGAAACTAGAAGCACCCGTTAGCCAAACTATACCTAAGAAACTAGCTAAAATTAAGATTCCAGAAACAGCGGTATAGATCAGGAATTTGATACCCGCATAACTGCGTTTTTCTCCACCCCAAATCGAAATTAATAGATAAAAAGGAATTAATTCGAGTTCGTAAAATAGGAAAAATAGCAACAAATTCTGGGCTGCAAATGCACCGGCAACACCACCACTGACTAATAAAATCAAAGAATAGAAAAGTCGGGGACGTTGAGTATCTTTGCTGCTGCTGTAAATAGCAATCCAGGTAAGTAGACTATTTAACAACAACATTAAAATTGAAATTCCATCAACTCCCAATTGATAGCTTAAACCGAGAGTTTCATTCCAAGGAAGATATTCCTGTAACTGGATGCTGGGATTGTTAATGTCAAATCTGAATAGTAAAAACAGATTCCAAATAAAAGTGATTATTGCCAGCAATCCAGCACCTAAACGAATTCGCTCCGCAGAAATTTTTCCGGGCAATAACGCGATGATTGCCGCTCCCCAAATAGGTATCCAAATTAAAGAACTTATCATTATTAGTTATTAGTTGTTAGATGTTAATTGTGACTGGAGATTGGGCATAGAGCATTGATAAATGATAATTCTTCAGTGTTGACTGCTAACTGCCCATTGTTAAGTGTAAAAACTGATTTCCCCAAAATTGCCAGGTAATAATCATTCCCAAGATACCGACTCCTAAAAGTACGGTAAACATATAAAATTGAGTTTGTCCGGAGTTGCTGTACTTTAAATTTTCGCCACCACCAAGGGAGACTAACCCAACCAAATTAACGATGCCATCAACAACGGAACGGTCAAGCATATCTGTTAATTTTGAGAGTGAATCAATACCTAAAACAATGCTCAATTTATATAGCTTAGCTGTGTAAAAATCATTAGCAAATAAAGCTTGAAAACCTTTCCAGGGGAAGCGTACAGGTTTAGGAATATTGCCTAAGTAAATTACTCCGCTGATACTACAACCGAAAATACTCGACCAAATTAATAACAATGCAACATCTTTATTCAAAGTTTCCCAATTTGGTAAAATCGATAAGTTTTGTAATAGCAAAGGTAGATGCAGTACAAAACCAAACAAAATCATCATTGGTAGAATCATTTGCCAGCTAACTTCCGGAGAACGGACGCTCATGGGTTTACTTTTACCACCCCAAACTAAGCCAAATTCCCTGGTTAAACTTACCGCTGTCAAAGCATTGACGATGATAATTACTCCTACTAACCAAGGTTTAGTCGTCCACAGTTGCGAACCTAGTTGTAATAATGCCCAAAAGCTACCTAAAGGAGGAAAGCCAATTAAACCCAAAAAGCCTGCTATATAAGCGATTGCCGATATGGGACGACGCGACCACAATCCCCCTAACTGGGTGATATCTTGAGTAATACTGTTCCAGACGATTGTCCCCGTACTCATGACTAACAAAGCCGCAGCACAAGCATGGGTAAGTACTAATAACAACGCAGTTTCATCATGTTGCGTTCCTACAGCGATGAATACTAAACCCATGTAGGTACTAACCGAATAGGATAAACAGCGCTTGATGTCAATTTGCGCGATCGCAATTAACGAACCACCCACCGCACTGATTACACCAATAGCCACCATTACACTACAAGCTATCGGTGATAAGCTTAAAACTGGCTGTAGCTTAATTAATACCCAAGCACCGCTAGCCACAACTACCGAATTCCGTAAAATGGTACTGGGAACAGGTCCTTCCATCGCTTCATCCAACCACAAATGCAGAGGAAACTGAGCGCATTTACCCATCGGACCAGCAATTAAGGCTAAACATACCAAAAACATTAATTTCGGATCGACGTTAGCTGTTGCAGCCCATTGTGCTAAATCATTGTAATTCCAAGTTCCAGCCAGAGGATATATTGCTAATACCCCCATCAACAGAAATAAATCTCCTACCCTTTTTGTTAAGAAAGCATCTCTAGCACCCGTTACTACCAGAGGTTGACTAAACCACAAACCTACTAATAAGTAAGTTCCTAAAGTCAGAACTTCCAGAATTACATAGCTAAAAAATAAGTTATTACACAAAGCCAACGCACACAAACCAGCTTCAAACATTCCCAATAAAGAATAGAAGCGTCCCCAACCCCAATCCATCTCCATGTAACCAATAGAATAAATCTGAGCTAACAAATTTAAACCACTAATTACAGTCATTGCGGCAACGCTAATCCCAGATATTTCTAACTCGATGGATAGCTTCAGACCAGCAGTTTCTAACCAAGGTATAAATACTTGATATGCTGGTTGATTCCAAATCGCGGATAATGCGATCGCGCTATGAAGAAAAGCCAAAAATGTCATGATTAGATTGACATAGCCAGCAGGTCTTGGTCCAGTTTTCCTAATTATTCCTGGAGACCAAGGGACAGCTAAAAGCCCACCAACCAAGGCATATATAGGCACCAACCAAACTGTTCCTAGCAGATATTGCGCCATCAATTCACCTCTAAATAAAGCAGCATAAAATACGGCTATAGAGTTACAACCGATTATTGAAAGTAATACTTATAATTTTCCATAAGATTAAACTAATTAATCTCAATTACATATAGATTACCTTTATATCCAGCAAAAAGGAATGGGTTTGCTAGATAATTAAGCGATATTAAGTGTAATTAATTCTTATATATTAGTTTCCGATTATATGTATAGAGTTTCATCTATGTTTAATAAATTACTTTATAATACGAATAAACATATCTGTAGCGTCGGAAAAGATTTTCTCTTCCATAATAGTGAATGTAATATTTTCAAATTTATCTAAGATCGATTCGAGAACCTGTTTAGAAAAGGTTGTAGAGTGACCGACCTGTATATAATTGATATAGTTTTCCGCAGAAATATCAACTTCGCTAATCAAGTTGAATAAGACTTGTCTGGAACTACATCTCAGCATTTTATCAATAAAATATTCCACATATTCTGTATAATTTCGGACGCGGGAAACCAGAACACCTAAAGCTACAACAATATCAAAAGGTTCATCGAGGAAAAATTTATTCGAGGCAAAATTCTGTAGTTGAAACTGATAATGCGGATAATGATTCCGTGCGAAATCAATAAAGGGAGCAACAATATCAAGTCCTAAATATTTATCAATTTGTGCTTCGGGATAATGATGATTAAGAAAAGTTAATAATTCTCCTTTACCGCATCCAATATCTAAAATAGAGGAATTATCGTTAAGAGTAATACCTTGAAAAAGCTTAGAGTGAAATAAAAAATCTTTTTTATTACTTCTCTCACCAAGACTTTTCGCCGAATCCATTCCATCTGCCGCTATTTTATCTTCATAGCGAGAACTTATGATTAGACCGTCTTCTTGCCAAGCTTTAATAAAATTAGATTGCATTTAATTTTACACGGTTATTTTAGTAACATTTAGGTTTGTCAGATAGTCAAATATTCTTAATTATTTATTCGTCTGCTATCTTTTTAACATTCCTACCCAGTTTATAATGGAGTTTGCATAATCGCCTTCTTTACTATTAGGACTTAGCAAAAAGGCATATTCTGCTCGTAGGGTGCTGTGACACTATGTTTGATTTTTAACGCAATAATAAGGTTTTAGTGTCACGCACCAACCGGGGTTTTGTGACAATTGCGGCCATTTCTGACTATTTATATTCCTATTTATAATTACCATTGACCATGAACAACCCAATCTCCAACTACAACCCCAGCGATGTCGGACAAATCAACGGTAACATCTTCGGTTTACCCTTCGATTACGATTCGGCAAATTTAATTATCATCCCCGTACCTTGGGAAGTAACGGTTTCCTATGGTGCGGGTACAGCTAACGCACCACAAAGAATTCTTGATGCTTCACCACAGTTAGATTTATTTGATTTTGATAATCCCGAAGGTTGGAAGCAGGGACTTTTTATGATGGAAATTCCCCAGGATATGTTAGATAAAAATAAATATTACCGACAGCAAGCAGCAACAATTATTCAACGGTTGGAACAAGGTAAACCTTTAACAGATGCACCAAATTTAACATCTTTACTCACGGAAATTAACCAAGTTTGCGAGAATGTGAATCAGTGGTTATTTGATAAATCTCAGCAAGCAATTAACGACGGTAAGCACGTTGCAGTTATTGGTGGCGACCATAGTTCACCTTTGGGCTATATGCAAGCCTTAGTAGAAAAATACTCCAGCTATGGTATTTTACACATCGATGCTCACGCTGATTTACGTAATGCTTATGAAGGATTTGAGTATTCTCATGCTTCAATTATGTACAACGCGATGAAACTACCGCAGATATCTAAATTAGTTCAAGTCGGTTTGCGAGATATTTGTCATGATGAAGTAGAAATGATTAATCAATCTAATAATAGAATTATTGCTTATTACGATTCAATCACTAAGCAAAAGCTTTATTCTGGAGTTACTTGGATAGATCTATGTAAGGAAATTGTTAGTCATTTACCCGAATATGTTTATGTTAGCTTTGATGCTGATGGTTTAGACCCCAAACTATGTTCAAATACCGGAACTCCGGTTCCTGGAGGTTTGGAATTAGAGCAAGCTTATTGTTTGATTCGAGAAGTAGTAAACAGCGGCAGAAAAATTATTGGTTTTGATGTTTGTGAAGTTGGTGATGCAGAATGGGATGGAAATGTTGGTGCGAGAGTGGTTTTGAAATTGGCGAATTTGATGGGTTTATCTAATAGTTAGTTGTAAAAGTTAAATTATATCAAATTCTGTGAGCATCGCTTTTGAATATTTTTTTAACGCAGAGTCACGAATGAGGTAAGCGCAAAGGAACGCAAAGTTTTTAGAGCTATATGTAGAATAGTTTTGTCAACGCTATCTAAAGCTTTGGGAGTTAACATATTATGGCACAAGCACAAGAGAAAAAACTTTACACGCCGTCAGAATACCTCGAATTCGAGGTAAACTCTGAAGAGCGCCATGAATACATTAATGGTGAGGTTATTTGCGTGACTGGTGGAACTCCAAATCATAATCAAATTACAGGGAATTTCTACGCTTCGCTTAATTTTGGATTAAAGCGTCAACCTTATCGTGTTTTTGTTGCAGACCAAAGGATTTGGATTCCTCAAAGACGTATTTATACTTATCCCGATGTCATGGTTGTTCAGGGTGATTTGCAACTGCAACAGGGAAGAAAAGATACAATTCTTAACCCATTAATGATTGTTGAGGTGTTATCAAAATCTACTAGAAGTTACGATAAAGATGAAAAATTTTCAGTTTATCGCACGATTCCAACTTTTCAAGAATATATTTTAATTGACCAGTATACAATGCAGGTTGAGCAATATTTTAAGACTGGTAAAAATAGCTGGACTTTTTCTGAATATTATGATGCAAATGAAACTGTTTCTTTAAACTCAATTAATTTTGAAATTAGCCTTGAAGATATTTATGATAAAGTTGAATTTGAAAATATAGAAGTAAAAGATAGTTAATTATGTTTAATATCCCACTGCACTGGGTCTAGTTTATAATAATTTTGCAATAATTGATAAAGTTCCGGATGCTTTTTTTGTAACTGCTGCGGCTTTTCAAAAAACGTTTCGGTTGCTACGGAGAAGAATTCAGCAGGATTAGTTGCACCATAACTATACATTACAGTTTTTCTTTGTTGTTCTACATTGTTACACAATTGATTGTATTCTTGTGTCATTACTTTTGACCAATTAGAATATTCAGATTGTTTTTGTAAAATCGGAACACCCTCAGCTTTTCCGTCCTCTTGATCCAACTGATGGGCAAATTCATGCAATACAACATTCTGTCCATCTTGCCAATTTTGAGTATCTCGTTTTACCTGTTGCCAAGATAATACTAATTGGTCTCTACTCCAAGATTCACCTAGTCTAATAACTCGTTTTTCTTCAACTATATAATTACCGCTGACCGTGGTTTCGTTAGCAAAATAAGCTGTAGGATAAATTAAAATAGAACGCAATTTGGGAAAATATTTTCCGCGTTCGTTGAGTAGAAGTAAGCAAGCGATAGCGGCAATAATAACCTTGATTTCTTCTGTTATTTGTAAACCGTTGCAACCAATAAATTGTTTTTCAGCTAGGAATACTTGAATATGTCCTTGTAGTCGTCTTCTTTCGGGGGGGGAAAGATGAGGATAAAGAGGAAGATTATTTTCAATGATAGAATTCCAGAGTGGCGAAAATGGACGGCGTTTTATATGATTTCTTTGTTGTTTAATTAAAACGGGGCTGAATAAAATTGTGATGACAATTAGTCCAGTGATCACTAAAAAAATAATTGCTGGAAGCATTGATGAAATAATATGAATTAAGATGAGCTATGGTAGATATCTATACGGTAGCTCACCGTGATAAAAGATGAGATAATTTAGTGCGTGAAGAGAAGCAAAACCTCCACAAGGATAGGTAATAAAGCCCGATCATAAAGCCTATTTGTATTGGTTAAGCTTTTAATTCAAAGGATTATAGTCTGAGAGAAGATTATCTAAAAGTTTACGTTCGTAACTAGTCAAATCTTTGATATCTGTTCCTAATTTTTGTAATTTTTGGTAAATCAGATCGTGTTCAAATGTTTCGATGCTTTGTCTAATTTCTTCATATATTTCTTCAAGGCTAAATTCATTTACCAAAGCTTGGCTAATTTCTTCTCTATCTTTACCAATTAACCCACCGTTGAACTGATAATCTTCTTGAGTATTTTGAGATACTAACCCAAGTGCGATCGCCAAAAATAAGTTTTGATACGCTAGCTTCAATTGTTTATTTGAGCCTATTTCATCTGGAATTAAATCGGGAATCTCATCTGGCTCGTTTTGCGTGCGTTCGTAGCAGTCGCGGTAAAATTCAATTTGACCGAGAAAGTAAGCTGGAAAGCCCAAGGAACGGGTTAATATGCACAATCTATCTTTATCCTCAGCAACTACAGGGGTTAAACTGCGGCTGAAGCGACTGTATGTTTCAAACATTTCTTCTTTGTCTTCAGCACACACCCACAGAGTAGTCTCTTTTTGAGAAGTTGGGTTTAAGTTAGCATCAATATCTTGAATTCGTAGCAATAGGTTAGAGCTATCATAAAGCTGATTCAAGCGGATATTTGCAGTGTTTTCCGCAATTAAATCAGTTTGCTTTAATACTTGAGCAACAGACAAGTTACTTAATTGCTCAAACTGCTGACGAGCAAAAGGAATAAGTTTATTTTGAAATTCTTCGGCTGAAATTTTCCACGATTTAGAGCGACTTACTATGAGAGTAGTAAATTTATCGGTAGGGAATTTTGCCAAGAAATTTTGATAGTAAATATCAACATCTGTATCGGTTAAAACTGCAAGGCGATTTTCAGAAAACTTCGTTGTAGATTGTTCGCGCTCTTGGACTAATTTATGATATATTCCTGAAATTTCAGCAAGAGATTGACGTAAATTAACTGCTTTTTGTTTAACCGTTTTTATTAAATGGTTCAACGCTTCAACGCGAAGTTTTTGGACGTAGAGGTCATATTCTAATTTTAATTGTTCGTTATAGCTGCGACGTAATTCGACAGCGTTTGCTTTTAAACTACTTTCTAATTGTTTAATTTGTTTCTGAACCTTGATCAGACGATGGCGAATTTTACTATTGTATTTAAGCAAAACTATGCCTAAGTAAATCAAAACGTTCACCGCAGTTCCTAATAAGTAAGGAGCTAGATTACTCCAAAAGTTTCGTAATAATAGCCATAATATTGATTGATTAAAAATCCCGATAACAATCAATATACTAATTATGCCTACAGCAACAATCCCAGGAAAAATAATTAGATACTGCTTGCGAAATAGGTTTTCTTCTTCTATTATTTCATTCCTTTTATCTGTAGCTGTTTCAAGGTGATTCTCAGCACTATTAAGGTGCTTTATATTAGCATCAATCGCTTTTTGTGCTTCTTCGCGAGCCTGAGTAATTGCCACAAAACGGATTTGGCGAGTTTGTTCAATTTCCGAGTTCAAAGCTTGATGATATTCATCTATAACAGTTTTTAATTGTTCCTGAATTGTTTTAATTTCTTGCCGTAGTTCTTCTGATTCTCCTTGAGCTAAATTATCTTGGATTTGCTGACGCTGTAATCTTAAGTAATAAACTTGATTGAGTAGCTTTTGAGTAGTTTCCCGATTGATTTTTATTTCTAATTGTGAGTCAATAAATGCTTCTGCGGCATGCAGTTCGGTAATCAAATTTTGAGGTTGCTCGTTGATAGACTCTGCTTGCAGTTCTATATATAAATAAGTTAATAGATTTAATAACGTAACTGCTTCATGTAAACCTGTAGGTGTTGCATCGGCATAATAATTAATTCTGCGATCTAAATAGGTATTTAGGGCTAACTGTACCTGTTGACAAGAATTTTCTAAAGTCCGTTTGTAGGAAAGTAATTCTTTCTTTTCAAACTGTTTATAAGCACGCTGCAACTCCATCCCATATTCCCGTGCCATTCCAGCCTGTAGATTAATGCGCGGGTTGAAATCTTGCCAAACTGGTTTACCGTTGTCTCTTTCTAATTCGAGAAAAGCGTTGCTAAAATCTTCGTTGAGGATGAATTCTTTAGTATCTAAGAGCCATTTACGATTTACCTCTAAAGTAGATTTTGCTTGCGGTAAAAATTGGCGATCAAGAATATCGGCAGCTAAGGAAGCACTTAAACGGTTGATAATAATTTCGCTGGGAAAAAATAATTCTCCGTAGCCAAAAGCACTGTAAGCAGGAAGTTTTCCTCGGACTTTTTGCGTACCAATTAATAAACCGTTTGTCTCGGCTTCTAATGTGAGAAAACCGGCAAAAGCATCAGCATAGCTGGTTAAATTATCTTTTAATCCGCCAATTCGTTCATCGCATAGCCAGCAGTTATGAAAAGGTGGGAGGTTTGGAGTTACTGTTTTTGCTACTCCACTACTCATCTTATAATCCAACTCCCGGAGCAAGGTATAAGCTTCACTATAATCAGCAGTTGTAACTTGAGAAAATAACCCCGGTAGTAGTAATAAACCTTCCAAACTATAAGGAACATCTGTAAAATATTTATTAAATAACCAGCGAATCAAACGCACTAGTTCAAAAACTATCCCCCTAACTTCAGGGTTGCCGATTGATAGCATCAGATAAATTCGATGGGTACTGCTAATTTCTACTCCTTGACGTTTCAAAGCAATTGCTGATTCGGATTGAGTAGCAGTTTTGATTAGATCGATCAGTTCGGTTTGTAGGGTGTTAATAGTTTGATTAAATTGAGCGTTGATTTGGGAAACAAATTTCTGTTTACCATCACTTTCTAACTCAAAACTCCAGTCTGCGAACTTATCTAACTCCGAATTAAAGCTAAAAGCTTGATTTTCTCCCACCAAAGTATAAATCTGAATCAAACGACTTTGAACAGTATTTAATTCTTGAAGTTGAGTTTTAATGGCGTTACAAAAAGCAGCACTATGAGAATCTAGTGCAATTAATATAGTTGGTTTTGGCATGATGACACTAAGGTAGATTATTCCCGCTAAATAATTACATCTAAATCTTCCAGGTATGTTTCAATTTCTTGGATTTCCATCTCTACCTGTTCTTTGATTTGGGAATCCACCTTACCCCCGCTTAAAACCTTGTTTAAATAACGGACATAATCTTCTAAACTCAATCTGGTCCTGTCTCGATCGCTATGGGTAATATCCTCAACTTTTTCGGCAATTTCCTTGATTAACGGTGAATTACCTTTGAAAGCTTTAAATGCGGCTTTGCGATCGCTACCTAAAAGCAATAGTCCGTTTTCTAGTTTTCGCGCTTGGTCTGTATATACAAAATATTGCCTTCTATGATTGACGATTAATTTATACGGATCGGGTGCTAAGGCTAAAGCAAACCAGCGTAATGCTCCACCGTCATCTTCTGGAGGAATTAAATTAGGAAAACTTGTCCAATTCCGGTCTAGATGCTTAAACACTTTATTGGGATCTAAGTAAGCCAATTCCATTTCTTTCATACCGTTGAAAGCGAACAGAGGTACGCCTACTTCCACCCGAAACAAGGTAACTTTATGATGTTCACCCGTAGGAACGAAAGAAGGATTTTCTCTTCCTTTGGGTAATCGACTCGAAAGCGGAGGACTACTAAAAACTGTATTGCTGCTCTCAACTCCGTAGTAATAAAACTCATTAATGACGTGCTGCTGTTGAGTGGGAATTTCCGATTCTTCATATTGCCACAGCGGAACTGCGAGTTTACCCAACTGTTCTAAATCTGTTCCTGCATCTTCTGGATTGCTATTTGCCAAAACCTCTTCAACGCTCATGCTGGTGAGAGGACGATAAATCTCCATTAAAAAGGCAATGATTTCGTTTCTGACATCTTCAACTTTTTTATCCGACCAGCTTGTCAAGGTTTGAGACTTTTCTCGATACCAACGGATAAAGTCTTCCCCGGTAAATGACGGACGTTTCGATTCCAGATTAGCCCGTTGAATTGTGTGAATAAAAGGGTTATCGTTGGGTGCTTGACCGTTTCGAGAACTGTAAATCTGCTGGATATCGCGATCGACCTTATCTAAATTGCTATGAATCGAACGGCTCTTTTCCTGAATTTCTTCTACTTTCGTTCGCAATACACCATAGAGTTCAGCCGCTTTATCACAACGCTTCCAATGCAAATACATCTTCCACTTTTGGTCAACTCGTTCCTTGTATCTTTGACAAGCAGCTTGAATAGCTTTCTTATTTGGAAATAAACTTTCTGCGGCTTGTTTAATCTTTTCTTCTTGTGACTCTAATTTCAAAACATTAAAGCTAGACTCCGCTTCTTTGGACTTACGCTGGACGCTTTGCTGCAATTCATCGAGTTGTGAAGAAAGTTTGCTCAAAAATTTTAGAGCATAATTTATCCCATTGGGACGGTTAAGACCGCGTTCCCACCAAGTAGATATAGCAGCAGTTGCAGTCTGTTCTAAATTAGCAAAATTTAATCCAATTTCCCTAACGGTCTGTTGCTCAATTTTATCCAACTGGCGCTTATATAATTCTTGTATAGTCGTCAAAGCTGTACGCTCGAAGCGCATTTCCCCAATTCTAAATTCGGGTTTGATCTGTCCTCCACCTTTGCTTTCTGTCAAAGTATTCAGGACATTATTCACTTCTCCTAACTTGCATTCTTGCAAAAACCGCTCGATTTCGCTGTCAACATCCATTGCTGTAGATGCCATCAACTGATGCTTAAGCAATTTACAAGCATCCTCTAGCATCATCCGTTCGTACTGGTGTACGGGTAAAGCCAAGGTAGCAAAACCAAAGCTACAGTAGTTAATATTACGTCCTCTAACTTTCTCTCCAGTCGCTAGATAAGCACGAATATTATCGGCAACGTTAGCAGCATCAAGTCCGATTTGAGAGCCGATTTGAATATATAAGCCATCTGCAACTAAATTCTGCAAATCGTCGGGACGGCTGACTACAGTACCTTTTTTATTAATACCATCAATTAAAAATACCGCATCAAAAGGAGGGCGATCGACTTTGAGCTTGGAAATACCGTAATCAATTTCCAGGGCATTGGACGGTGATAAATTCCAAAAGTGTTCGATCTCTTTGAGAGCGCCATAGGCATTAGATTTTACCATATGAGTTTGAGCTAGGTTAGAAAACACTCTCGGTAAAACAAAGACTCCCGTAATATTGGAAAAACTATTAAGATATTGCCGTGCTAAAAATGCCGTATCTAAAAAAGTGCCGCTACCAGTTCCACCGGCTAAACTACCCACAATAAAAATTTCTACACCATCGCGATTGGAAACTTGAAAGTTATCGGAAAAGGCTTGTTTGCTAGTGCGGATTCCCCGGACTTTATTGACTGCTTGTCCGATCAGACTGCTGATATCCCCAACTTTGGCAAATAATGCTAACCTTCCGCGAGCGCGAATCTGTCCGGCACCGTTGATAATACCGTGTGAAGGAATTTGTTTGGGCCACCATTCATCAATGTGTTCGTTACGTCCTCCCACTAAACCGCTGGGATTAGCGACAGATATAGCATAAAGTTCGTTGGGTTCTAGATAAACAGTATTACCATCGGGAGATTTTTCCCGTTCTTGGATATTTTCGGTGGTATCAATAGAAAGAAACTGAATAATTTCCGGTACTGAACCATAAACATCGATGAATCTTTTTTTGAGCTTGAGTACAACTTCATAGCCCGTACCGCCTAATCCAATGACGACGGTAGGACGAAATACAACTGTGGGACGTGACATGAATTCTCCTTTGACATCATTTAATTTATTCGTTGATGCTCAATCCAGTTAAATTGCAGCTTAACGTTACCAATTTCGATTATGTCCTCATCGTAAATTTCATCTGTAGTTACCTCCTTGTCATTGATGCAAATATTACCTTTGCGACAACGTAACTCAATATTCTTTTTACCCGATTGCCTGACGGTAACTAACTCAGCATCAGAATTAGCTGCATCAATTGCGGGTATTAAATCACTTAAGTATACTTTGGTCTTATGCAGGTTCGCCAAACTAATCTCTTCATCTACTGAGGATTGTGGCGGTGGTTCTAAGATTAGCAGCGCTCCTTCTAAATGTTTGCGGGTGCGGATATCTTGAAGCAATTCCAGAGGTGTTTGACGCTGAATGAAACAAATTACTATCAGGGCAATTAACAGTAATAATAGTATTAATAACGACCAAGTAATAATTTTTCGCCAGAGTGGGATTAAAATATTTAGTTGAATAGAAGCAGCAATCGGACTTGCGATCGCATCCGGGACTAATTGCAAAGTGAAAGTGCGATCGCCTTCAGAACTATTGTCAGCAACCTGCAACTGTACGGGAATTTTAGTTTCTCCAATTTGCAAAGATACGGGTGAGTCCGGTTGTACGAGGGAAATACCTTGAGAATTACCCTGTAGCTGCAATTTCGCGTTTCCAGAGATGTTGCTGCGAACTACTATTTGAGTCGCAGTTGTTTCCCCTACTTCCACGGAGCCAAGATCTATCAAGGTCGGTTGAAGCAGCAGTTTCGCTTTGATAGTTACGGGTAAGTCAACGGTGATGGGGGCGATCGCCTTATTTTCGCTTGCTAATACCAACCGCAACCCACTAACACCTCCTTGGACATCATCTGGAATTTGCAAACCCACGGGAATAGATGTTAGTTTATTCGCGGCTAAAACGATTCTGCTGTTGGGTGATAAGCGAATACCAGTTTTATTCGGGTCTTGTAATTGCAAACTTACCGTATTGTTAATATTACTAATGCCATTAATTTTGAATTCGGCAGTTCCTGGAGATACTGGCTGCAATTTTAAATCAGGTATACTGATATCAATTTTGGGTTTTATTACTACTGGTCGGATATTTTGAGCCAGTCGATTTAACTCAACTCCTCCAGGGTCGCGCAATACCCGTCCTTTTCCGCACAGCGCTGGATTATTCGCGAAATCATTCAGCTGCTTTTCGTGTTCTTTTTGTCCGAGAGATACAAAAAATATATAGGGTTTGCATTGTTGCTCGCGCAAAAATTGCGTATTACTGGGAATGGGAACCGGGTTCGGAATACCACTTACGTCTTCCACTCCATCTGTCAAAAATACGATGCTAACAGTACGACCGAGAGCATCACTACGCTGATTTAATACGGCGGAATGTTGCAGCGCTTCTTGCACGGCTTTACCCGTATGAGTACGCAGACCATTCGCTTCTAGTGAGGTAATTATTTGCTTGAGTTCACCCCTGTCTAAATTGTTAGCAATAGGACTATTTTTTGTCTGTAAAGTTACATCTTTATCGAAACTGTAAATAGTGACTGTATCGCCTAATCTAGCAGTATTAACAAATTCAGTAATCGATTTTTTTACTTGATTAAATATATTTTTTGTTCCTCCAGCACCGCGCATAGAAGCAGAAGTATCTACTACCACAATCCAGTCAATTCCTCCTTTGGAAGCATCTTGAGCAAATGCAGTAGATAAAGAAATCGGCGCTAAAGTTAAAATAAAAAGGCTTTGTATTGCTCTTAACCAATGCTTGGAGAATCTAATCATTGATAGATTTCTCCAAACAGATAAAATTTAACTTGATAAATTAGTATCATATGAGTAACCCTGAATTTATTACAGCTTAAAGATACTATCCCCATACAAAAACTGACACTGAACTCAAATTGATTCAGTGAGTCTTTAAATGCGATATCTCCAGCATAAAAATAAATTCTTATGCCAAATGATTATAGATTTAATAAAGTATTTATTAAGCTATATGCTAACTAGAGAAATATTCAAAACTCAATAGTAAAATTACTTAAAATAAATTGTTTAAATCCGCGATAGCTTATGAATTAACTCATACATAAATTAGATATACTAGAAAAAATCGAGTTAAATTTTGATATATAAATGTTAAAACTAAACTTTTTTTCCTTTGATCGACTAAATTTCATCACCGTATAATTACTGTTTAATTACTTGTTATCATTTAAAAGAATATTGACTGTACTATAGATATGTGTCTAACTAGTTTGGGTAGACAAGCTTTTTTTATGTAGCGATACCCGATCGGGACAGTGTATCGCTGAATAATTAAGATATCCTCACCTAACCTTCCGAAGACCTCCTCACCTTTACCTTCTCTGCTAATAAAGTAAACAAAACAATCCCGCAAAAATCTGCCGCTAAATCAACTAGATCGAAACTACGAACAGGTGAAAACATTTGCAAACATTCTTCAATTACAACAAAAAAACTGATAACAGTTGGTGCTAAAGGAAGAGCAAAATTAATATAAAAAATATTTATCTTGCGCTTATTAAATGCTAAATGTCCTAAAAAAGCCGCAAATCCTATCAATAAAAAATGTAAAATTGTATCGTAATGAGGAAATTGTTTGATTTCAGTAGGAATAATCTGTAAATAAGCTGATATAGATATTGATAAAATAAGTCCAATATAAAACCAAAAGGCAATCAGCCAAGAACGATTAGTTTTCATTGCAAGTTATTTATATTAAAAAAGCATTTGTTAGAAACTTCAAGCATAACAAACGCAATTCCGTAAATACCGTTTACAAAAAGTGATAATAATAACTAATTATCTACAGTATCGGGGTCAAGACCTAGTTCCCGCAATTTAGCTTTTAACTGTTCGACTTCTGCTTCTGCTTGATCGGCACGTTGACGTTCTTGTTGTATTTGTTCCTCTGCTTGCTGTCTTGCTAAAACCTCTTGCTGCAAGGCTTCTGCTAATTCAACGGGTATGAGCAGCTTTTCGCCGTTATCTTCTCTGTAGAACCCAATTAATCGCCCTTCGATTTGCAAGCGCAATTGTAACGGTTCGCTGCGGCTATCGGTAATAGATTCGTAGTTTTCCCCGCGCAATCGGTAGCCGCGTAGTTTTTCTTCTATCCATTCGCCTTTGGGATCAAATAGCCAGTATTCTTTAACACCTAATTGTTCGTAAAGCGTCTTCTTAAAAACTTGGTCTTTATCTTGGGTTCCACCGGAAGTCATTTCAAATATGACGCTGGGAACTTCCCCTTCTTCCCACAGTTTATAGTTATCGCGTCCACCGGGAGCTACATCGAAAATTACCATCACATCCGGCGCAACCCGCAGTTTGGGGAAGCCTTGAGAGTAGTATAAAAATTGGTCGCCCAAAACCGTTGCTTGACGATTGCTCAGATATTGCTTAAGAACTTCGAGAGTAGTTAGTAAAGCATAAAGATGATCGAAAGTTTCCGCCACTGGTTCTCCATCAGCGCTGGGGTAGAAGATTTCGGTTTGGTTTTCGACAGGTAGAGTAGCTGTCATAAAAATTTTGGATTTTAGATTTTAGATTTTGGATTTAATCTGCGAATCAATTATGGAGCTTAAGTTTATTGTAGCTGGCGATTAAAAACCGCGCCCCAGTTGCTTCAACGCCCTTCCGCACAAGGTGCAGGCTCGCTTACACAAGCAAAACTCGCCTCCGTGGATTGTATTCACTAAATATTTCTGTTCTAATCCAAAATCCGAAATCCAAAATCGATTTACCCTGCTTGTAAATTAGCTTGTTCTTGTAGCCAAGAATCTACTGGTTGCCCATCTTTGCGCTTTAATTCAATTTCTATAACCATCACTTCTTTAGAACCGGGAGGGGCAGGTTTTTTATGGAAGATAATGTCATAATCAGCAGGATTTTGATTGCGTTCTTTTAACCAATCCTGCACTTTTGTTGTTGCAAAAAACGATTGTCCTTGCTCGAACATTGAAGTAATCTGCATTTGCAGGTTGTAAGGATTTAGTTTTCCCATTGTAAAGCCACCTTTGTAAAGAAATTTTTCTTTTGGCTATTGTCTTCAGTTACTGTTATATAATAGACAATGTACGGCAGGGAGTGCCGGAATTAACGCTTGAGGAGCTAGTTGCAAGACTAGGATAACACGGATACCGGAAAGATTCCGTGTGCCCAAGAAGCTAAGCCCTTGCGGTTTATGCACTTCAATATTTTATACGATCAACGAAAGGGGCAGGCATTTTGTCTGCCCTTTAACATTTTTGTACGCATTTTTATCACCTAATTAATTTTAGATTAAGGCACAATTTTTATAACCAATTGTTTAAATTATTGGGTGCGACATTAAAGGCGATTTCTTTAATGCGAGGATTAACTAATATCATCTTTTGATTAATTTAAAACAAAATAGCTTTTTAAATTAGTAAATTAATTTTTAGGTTAAGATTAAGTTAAATTATTGAAATCAGCCCATAAATCGCTTCAAGCTTAGAAATAGAGCTTTAATCGTTGAATTTCGACCTTTATTGTTTAAGCTATAACTTAAAAAAATAATTTTTATTTTATTTTAATCTTAGTGTAAACAAATTTGTAGATAGAGAATAACTTGCATAAAAGCTATCAAAGATAACCCAAAATAATGTAGAGCCGAATAAATTGTTTTACCAAAACAATGAAATATCAAATCGCGCTCTTTTTTATATATATGGTATCAACACTTTTCAAAAAAACACGAAAAATTACCATTTCAGCGGTTAGTTTTATCCGTAAATTAACCAGTACGAGAGTAAGTAATTTATCTCGTCAAACTAAAAGGGGTGGTGCGATCGCCACTTTGGTAATGGTAATTATATTAGTTGGAAGCTCGGTTTCGGCACAATTAGCCCCATTCGATCCACTTAGTAAAGTAAACGTTCCCAGACCAAGCAATATTGACCAATTTATTAAAGACAAAACATCTGCGATCGCGTTGGGTAAAAGCCTATTTTGGGATATGCAGGTAGGTAGCGATGGTATCCAATCCTGTGCTAGCTGTCACTTTAATGCTGGTGCTGATAGTCGGTCTAAAAACCAAATCAACCCTGGTTTTAACAACCGTTTCGATCTTGCAGTAGCTCCGAACTATCAATTACAGCCAGGAGATTATCCATTTCATCGCTTGGAAAATCCAGACGATATTGCTTCTACTGTCTTATATGATACGGATGATGTGACGGGTTCCCAAGGTGTGTTTCGCGCAGACTTTGTTGATGTGAATCCCGGTAGCGATAAGGATGTAACCAAACCGTTGCAAGATACGGTTTTCAATGTTAACGGTGTGAATGTCCGTAGAGTGACAACTCGTAATACCCCAACGGTGATTGATGCTGTGTTCAACTTCCGTAATTTCTGGGATGGAAGAGCGCAAAATATTTTTAACGGGGTCAATCCTTTTGGTTTAAGAGATAAAAATGCTTTTGTTTTAAAGGCTCCGAATAAAAGACAACTTAGAGATGTCAAAGTCAAAATTGATAATGCTTCTCTAGCTTCCCAAGCTGTCGGACCACCAGTGAGTGCTTTTGAAATTGCAGCGGAAAACGATGATGTAATTGCACCATTTAGAGTTAATCTCTCCGAATCGGAAGATCAAATTGAGGTACTTGATGATAGCGGAAGCTTGATTGAAAAGGGTTCTGCTGTTGAAGGAGTATCTGCTGAAGAAACTCTGGAACAAAGTAAACAAAATATCAAGAAACCCCAATCGATTAAACAACCCGTGCGGAAAAGACCTTTTAAACGATTTGGGAGAAAGCTAGGTAAAAAATTAATTGCTGTTACTCCTTTGAATAAACAGGTTGTAGCTAGCGATGACAGCGTTTTAGGTTCTTTAAGTAAGTCTCCTACAGGTTTGAATAAGTCCTACGAGCAATTAGTCCAAGATGCTTTTCAGCGAGAGTGGTGGGATTCAAACCTAGCTATCAGGATTAACCCCGATACTGGTAAACGCAGATTTATCCGCAAACCCAAAAATCGACCTCTGACAACTAACGAATATACTTTGATGGAGTATAACTTCGCGTTATTTTTTGGCTTAGCAGTCCAGGAATACGAATCTACCTTGATTTCCGACCAAACACCATTCGACCAGTTTCTTGGTGGTAATCAAAGCGCTTTGACCGCACAACAATTACAGGGATTCGAGAAATTCCAACGCAATGGCTGTATTGGTTGTCATGCTGGTTCGGAATTGACTACTGCTTCGGTTAGTAATGTCAAAAGTAAAGGACGCATTCAGCGAGCTCCATTTCCTCCCAATACTGTAAATCCTGTAGAAGACACTGGATTTTTTGCGATCGGTGTCAGACCACCTCAAGAAGATGTTGGTGTTGCTGGTAAAGATGAGTTTGATAATTCGTTATCGGAATCGACCTTGGCTTTTGAAGGTAAATTTAAACAACTTTTGGGTGAAGAACCACCTGTAGTTCCCAACTCTCAACAAGACATAATTGCCAATGGTGCATTTAAAACACCCGGACTCCGCAATATAGAGTTAACTGCTCCATATTTCCACAACGGTGGACAATCGACTTTAGAACAAGTAGTTGACTTTTACAATCGGGGTGGTGATTTTGGTGGACTTCGAGCATTAAACTTAACTCCTGATGACAAACAAGCTTTGGTTGCTTTTCTCAAAGGTCTTACCGACGAACGAGTTCGCAATCAACAAGCACCTTTCGACCATCCACAGTTATTTGTTCCTAACGGACATCCTAACGACCAAAATTCTGTAGTTGTGGATTCTAATACATCATCTAATGGTGTTCAACAAGCTCAAGATAGTTTGTTGGAAATCCCTGCTGTGGGTAGAAATGGTGGTAAACCTTTAGCAGAGTTTTTAGAATTTTGATTCAGGTAAGAATTTAATTACCATTTGATTGAGGAGGCGTAGCAGTGCTGCGTCTTTTCATTTTTTTATATATACTAGGACTTACGCACTGTACAAATTAATTATGGTATGCGTTCACGAAAATAGATCATTTCAGACTTTGATAGTTTATGAGTATATAGTCATATGTAGGGGTTTAGCAGTGCTAAACCCCTACGATGAATGTGGCTTTCCCCATATCCATATTTTGTATTTTCTGTCAATGCGTAAGTCCTATATACAAACAATTTTGGTTCTTCAGTACTTGGGATGTTAACTAAATAGTCGTTTTAAGGCAGTAGGCAGAAGGGGAAAAATAACTTTCTTATCGTTATCAATACAAATAAATTACTTTAAAACCCTTATATAGTAAGTGTTTTAGATGATTTTGCTGAAGATTTAGCATACTATCAAACGTGTGCGGAAGACAGCAGGTGCGCCAAGCGTCTCGCACAGAAGGGACGCGGAGTTTTATGCCCCATGCCCCATGCCCCATGCCCTATAACAATCCCCGATAATGAATAAATACTAAAAGCACTGCCCAAGAACCCAAAGCAACTTTAATTGCAACTAAAAAATTCAGTAAAGGTAAAATCCCACCGCTAAATAATGTACCCAATTCTCCATGAGGTAATTCAAATCCCCATAGAGTAATTACTGATAACACGATAAAAACTAGTGCTGAAACTTTCTCCCATTTTGATGCGTGCCAGCGTTTGTAAATTGCCTGCATCCATTCCGATGATGCGGTGATTGCCACTAAACCGATCGCAGTTCCTCCGGCAACTCCAGCGGCGAAACCACCACCTGGACTGAGATGTCCGCGAATTCCTAGTTCAATCCCGACTAAAGCCGCAATGGTGGCTCCTAACCGCGCTAAAATAATTGATGGTCTGTCGGTAAAGTGATAAATCGTACAAAATGGTCTTTCATTGGTTAGCAAAAAGTTAGCTCCCATTATGGCAATTGTAAACACCACAACTTCAAAGATAGTATCGTACAACCGATTCCGAAAAATGATACCGGAAACTGCGTTCGGGACTCCACTTTCTTGTACAACTGTTTCGACTATGGGCATTAACGCTTCTGGATCTGGATTTGCTTCCATAAGCATTTTGACAAATAACAAAATCCCTGCGGCAACATAAACCCATTTCATAGATGTTGACCCTCTAATTTTGGTACATGAGTATCTGATATATTTACGTAGCTCAGAATTGTCTGTGGAGACGAAAGTTCGGTGTGCATGATGTCATAGATGCGCTGAATCCGAGTTGTGGTTTGATAGGGTTTTTCTTTAGTATCGTTATCTACAACTGATAAACGGGTACAGGTTGCATGGATTTCTTTTTCTATTAACGCTCGCTGTAATGCCTGTAGGTCGTTGTATATGACTATTTCTAGCCGCATATGACGTTTATCAAGAATTTTGCGGAATTCTGCCATTAGTTGCTGAAATGGACATTCCTCTGTTGGGTGGTTGGTTCGATTTTCGAGTACTCCCAGACGTAACACTAAGGACGATCGCACTGCTACGGCATACAAGGTAATTGCCAATAATGTACCCATTAATGCTTCGGTTAAAGCGACATCTGGGGCTGCCAAAACTGCGTATACTAATGCCGCGATCGCGCCTAATATTCCTCGTAATGCCAAAGCGTGGTAGGGATTAACCTGAAATACTACTAAACAAGCGGTTATAGGTAGTAAAGCAACAATTATATAAACGTAAATATCCAGATTGTTCATTTTTCTTCCCCAGCACTTGAACAGTAAGCCAAAACGTACCCTAGCATGGTGTTCCAAATTGCTAAGGTGATGATTACGAGGATGAGTAGAGGCCATTCACTGGGGATTTTCAGCAGCAATCCGAAAACAATCGCGATCGAGCCAAGAGTATCTGCAACGGAAAGGCTGTGTAGTTTAAATAAGACTGAGCGTTTACCTAATAGGGGAAATGTACCCCAGAACCAAAAGAAGATGCCTATTGCAATACAGGCGTAGCTAATAATATCAATAATATTCATGATGTTTCCCTCATGCGTTTGATAATTTGTGCTAATAACATTAATCCGGCATTACCGACGCTTAGAATAATCGCTGCAACTACACCAATCATCCAGTCATCGCGCAATACGGACACAACAAGGGCGATTATGGCTGTTTTACTGGAAATGCTGGCAAAAGCTAACATTGTCTGCCAAATACTTTCATCTTTCCAGGCTTCGTAAATCGGTATGATTAAAGCTAGCAGCATGGGAATTAAGATTAAATTATTCATCTTCTATTGCCCTCGTCGGTCTAACTCGGTGTACTTCGTACCAGCCATCTTGGCGGTATTTAAAGACGATAGTCTTGGGGGTAAAGGTGATTAAAAATATATCGAGAAAAATTAACCTTGGCGATCGCGTTGTTTGAACTTGCTCCCGCACAATATCTTCGTATTCGTGGGGACGGATAATTATTTCCACAGCTTCGATATATGCTTGGGGAATTGCCACAATGATTTTCCCTAAAACCTGTAACCAATCTTTCAAGGCTTCTGGAGATGGATAACCACGAGGTAAAAGCAAGGCAACAATTACCCCGATGATGATATTTGCCGCACTTAAATCCGATGTCAGCAGAAACCAAATAGTAAGTCGTAATATTAAATGTCCAACCATGAAAATGCCATCCAGAAGAGTAAAATCAAAGTTAGGCTCATTACACCGATCAAATGGTCGAATTCTTCGAGTACGCGAGGTAATTTCAAAGCTATACGTTTAAAAATTAACCAGTACAGCAACCAACCTAAAGCAATTTTTCCGAGTGCTTTGGCGATATTTATGACGGTATAAGCTGGGAAATAAAAACTATTTGCTACAATCAACCAGCCGAGCAGAAGTATAATTGCAGCCCAAAAACCCAGCTTTGGTTTTTCTTTTTGTGCGTGGGGTAAAAAGATGAATTTGGCATATACTATTGCCGTTCCCACAACTGCAACGTTCATGGGAATAACTTGCCAAGGTAGAAGATTTTTCATGGTTAAAGCTTTTGCTCCAAATCCACAGAGCAACGGGAAACCGGATATGGAGAGACTCGCTAAAATTAATACGATCCAAATCGGAGTACTAATTTTACTTTGTTGCAGTTCCTTGAAGCTACGACTCGGTAAGCTACCCGTCGTTAAAAATAGTGCTGATTTCCCCAAACCATGCGCTAATGCGTAAAAACCAGCTTCTTGAGGTACTGCAAGTACCCAACCTAATTGAGAGATTGTACTTAATGCCAGCATCCGCTTCGTATCATTTTCAAAGATAGCGCAGAATACTCCTAGTAAAGCGGTTGCGACTCCGAAAATTCGGATAATTGGATCGACTTCCCCGACAACTAACGCACACCTTACCAGGGGATACACTCCAGCTTTAACTACTACTCCCGATAACAATGCAGATACGGGGGTTTCTGATTCTGAGTGGGTTAAAGGTAGCCACCATCCGGATACGAACACTCCTCCTTTAACTAAAAGTCCTAGAAAAATCAAAGCTAAAGCTTCTGGTGGTGCGTCCCGTAAACCAATGAAACTAAATGAATGACTTGCTTGATAAACCAGTACTGCTCCTATTAAATAAAACAGCATGGATATATTGCTGATAAACATATATCGCAAGCCAACCCAAATCGAACGGTCAGTACGGGGATAAGCAATTAATAAAAATGCTGCAATTCCGCTGACTTCTAAAGCTACATATAAGCTAATAAAATCAGTACAGGCAAATGCTGCATTTACGCTTCCGTGTAGAATAATGGCTTGGGTAAAGAAAAAAGGTGATTTATCGCTGCGCCAACAGTACAAAACGACTGCGGCAGTTACTAAAGCGTTGGTTAATATAAAGTAACCGCTTAATCGATCCACCGTTAAAGTTACGCCAAAACTGTTGAGCAACTGCAAGTTTAATGGCGATTGGACAAATAACTCCAACGCATAAGCAAACGATGCAATTGTTCCTAAGAGTGCTAAATAGCGGTCAAGTTTAGGAATTAAATAAATTGTGAAACCGAGAAAAAACGGTAAAGCAACCCAGGCGATCGTAATATTGTTCATGATGGGGTATTGTTCTTCTCAATCTCGTTGCTTTCTAAAGTCGGATTATCCCGTGCTAACTTCATTACACCCACTAACATCAAAGCTTGAATTGAAAAGCCGATGACGATTCCTGTTAAGATCACCGCTTGAGGAACTGGGTCAGCATAAGTGGGGCTGGAAGTAGTAGAGATAATCGGTGAAAATAAGCCATTTCGCGATGCGATCGTCACATAATAAGCAATCACCCCCGTACTCATTACATCCATCGAGACGATTTTCATCACCAGATTTTTTTTAAAGATGATGCCCAAAAATCCACATAAAATTGTTGCGAGGACAAATGCTTCTAACACAATGTTTGCTTTTTTTTGTAGGGTTTACTTATAATTATTTCTTAGGAAGTGTATTGCTTTTTCTCTATGGAAGTTTGATATATCTTGGATAATAGATATAGGCAAAGTTATCAATTAAAATACTTCTTAATTGAGTGCAAATAAGACAAATATCTGGTTATCAGCGGGTTTTGCTTGAAAATGGGTCTTGATTAGATATTTTTACATATCCCGATTTTTATAAGTTTTTCATAAAATAGCAAGAAGGAAAGCATTTTTGAGTTGGTATAGGGCAAGTGATGCAAGTACCAGTTTTGATCTTTTTCCTCCTATATTAAAAATTAATTAATTTCTTATATCTAGAATAAATGCTTTTTGGTGTTTAAAGCAAGTAATTGGTTTTGGGAATTGTTATTCAAAGGGTTGTGGCATTACGCACCAACGGTAAACTGGAGTGAAATGGAAAGTTCTATTTTTATTAAGGGTTATATTCAAATTCGCTGTAACTGCTATAGCCGATCCAATCACTAATAGGGGTTTGTGCAACTTCATAGGTGTAACCGACATCCCAAAAGCCGATATTGTATTTGGTTGGCGATCGCATTTGATTCATGAACTGATCTATTTTACGGCTGCGAGCGTGATTGCTCGAATATTCAACATTCACAGATTCTATCGTTATCATATTTGCGGATTGAAGCGCGATCGCAATCACTTCTTGTTTATTTTTCTCCTGTAACGTTAATCATACGATGCTCGTAAATTTCGTTATATCCACCGTGATAGTAACCGTAAATTTCGATAGGTGTAAGCTTGCTGAGGATAGAAAACCTGGCGATTGATTGAATATGTCTCCGGCACACCTTCGGTGAACGCGGCTACACTAGCGAAACCTACCTACGTGGGTTTAGGAGAATTCGTCTTCGTTTAAAGAAAAGCTATTGAAAGATTTAGCATATTCTATAGCTTGCGAACTTGTACGAATAGCATCATGATCTGTAGGCTGTAACCATCCTTTGGAAAGACTTAAATTTAATGCATTAAATTCCCCTTGCTTTGATTTCTCCCAAACAAAAGGGTAAATATATCCTCCATCTTCATGTCCGGGTATATTAATGCAAGGACATGATTCTAATAAAAGTTCTAAAGTCTCTAAAATTTTATTAGTTTCTTTATTCATGATTTTTTATCTTGAAATTTCCAATTAAATAATTAAGTGACCGTTAAATTTTATTAATTACCAATTACTGATTACTTATTAATAATCCGCTCAACTAAAACAGAAACATCACTAAATGCAATCGGTTGAATTGTTCCCGCAGTTAGCGTAAATTTAGTCGCATAATCTCCATCTAATGGATCTCTGAATACTATTAAATGCAATTTTTTCAGATTAACAACCCAATACTCTTTAATTCCAGCTTCAGCATAAATTTTGCTTTTTATTTCCAAATCTTTCTCTAAAGTAGTATTGGAATACTCAATTACCCAAAAAATATTTTCTACATAGGGATGATGTTCTCGATAATCCCTGCCTAAAGGTTGAACAATGGCTAAATCGGGTTCCGGTTCCGAATCGTTGGGTAAAGTAATTGGTTTCGCTTGACGAACCTCAACACATTCACCTAATAACAAAGTTAAATACTTGCCTGCTTCATGGCTACAATAAGCGTGAGGTTCTCCTTCTGGCGACATTTGGACAATTTCTCCTTTGAGTAGTTCAACTTGGCGATCGCGCAAAATCCCAGCAGCAATCATTTGATGATAATCTTCAACCGTCCACTTTGCAGCAATAAAAGTCATTTACTTTTCCTCATCATTTCCTAAATTCATGTTAAAGCATTCATTCCGATTTGCATTCACTGCTTAATATGCTTTACAACAAATACTAAATATGAATCATCTGGATTCCATCCAACTAAAAAGCGCTATATCCCTCTTCGCTAAAAAAATTGTAGAGACGAAGCATATTTCACCTCATCTCTACATTAAAAAAATATAAATTCAGACAGAAACTTATTTTGGTAAACTGCCTACTTGAGGTTTGTTGATGTATCCATAAACCAGTCGAGAAACTTGGTTAATAAAAGACTTAGCGCGGACATCACCAAAAGGTCTTCGCACCATCATACCGGCTAAATAACGCTTACCATTAGGCATTGTCACAATACCTGCATCACCAAGAACAATTCCCAAAGTTCCTGTTTTGTGAGCAAATTTGGCACCTTTACCAATACCTACTCCTAAATAAGCTTTATTCTCGACGCGATACATAATATCTAAAGCTTTAGCACGACTGGTACTAGTTAATAACTGATTTTTAGAAATCAGCGCTCCTACTCTAGCTAAATCTTTGGGACTAGTAGTATTAGTTCCTTTGAAATCACCAAGTAGATTGCGGATGACAGTATTTTGCAGTCCCCAATTACGGAACCGCTGATTTAATCTAGCTTTACCACCCAAGCGATCAATAACCATATTAGTAGCAGTATTATCGCTGATGGTAATCATTTTGGTGACAGTTTCCATCAAACTAAATTTAGTTCCGGGACTTCTATACTGCATTGTTCCGGAACCTCCAGTCATCAAATCGCGTCGCATGACTACGGTTTCATTTAATTTAACTCTACCTGCATCTACTTCTTCAAATAAAGCAACTAAAAGCGGAAGTTTGATTGTAGAAGCTGCGGGAAATGACTTTTCTCCATTGATGTCTAAATAATCTCCCGTTTCCAAATCCAAGAAAAACATTCCTGGATCTAAATAACTGTAGCGAGACATTAAGCTTTTAACTTGGGAATTGAGTTGTGATATTTGACCTCCTAAAGGAACAACTCCTGCGAAGGAGGAAGCTTTGGGAAACTGCACGGGAATTTTTTCTTCACCGGAATTCGGATTAGAAGTGATTCCGCGATCAATAGATGAAAAATTAATCGTCCAGTGAGAAGCAGTATCACCTTGAACTAATAGTTTATCGGGAGAAACTGTGTAACCTGGTGCTAATTCAACTACTAATCTGGTCGTTTTATCGTCAACTTTCCCGACTCTAATTTCTTTGACTGCGGTCTTAAATTGTTGACGAATCGTATCTTTACCTAATTGCGTACCGGGTAAGTCAATTACAAGTCGCGTCGGATTATTAATTAAAAACGCTGTCGGTTGAACTCCTGAATCTGTAGTTAAATCCAGTTGATTTAGAGTAGGATTAAAATACCAAGATTGAAAGTTAGCGGCTCTTAATGGAGAGGATAACAGCACAACACTGCTAATAGCGCTAAGTAATAAAAAGCGTAGTCTCATGTGTATGATTTGCGAGCAAGCAGAGTATTTACTTGAATAAACTTTTCAGTTTACCTATGTATTATCCGGAAAAAAAATACCAGTATTATCCTAAATCTAAACTTGAGTTTTAATATATATTTTTAGGCTTAATTATTTTCAGACGTATATATAAATGAATGGTTCCAATCAAAACTGAATCTATTTTATAGTAGGGCTTAAAGGACTTTTCATAGAGTAAAATATAGCGTTGTAAAATGATGCCCATGAAAATATAAATTACATATTACTAGCTTGAGACATATCGGGAGCGAGACGCTTGCACTACTAAAATATAAATAGATGTTGATACTATAATCTCAATCCATTTAAATTGGTTGCCATCTTGTAAGTATTAAATATTGTTTTAATAAGCAAAATTCTTATGCGAGTAAGATGCTCGTTAATTTAAAAAATTTTAGTGCGTTGACGAAGTGTGTCCGTTCTCCTGAATGGTAGGAAAATCTAAAAAGCTCGCTAGTTAAAAAAAATAATCTCTGCTAGTCAAAAGAATAATATATTGATATTGCTCTACTAAACACCTTATGAATATCCTCCCTAATTACATCAACGGTGAATGGCAAACATCCACCGCTACGGAACACCTAGAAGTTATCAATCCTGCTACAACAGAGGTACTCGCGAAAGTTCCTTTATCTCCAGCAACGGAGGTCGATCGCGCTGCTGAATCTGCTGCAATAGCTTTTATTTCCTGGAGACGTACTCCCGCAACGCAACGAGTGCAATATTTATTTTTACTCAAATTCCTATTAGAAGAACATTTAGAAGATATCGCTCAAACTATCACTCTCGAATGCGGAAAGACTTTAGCGGAGTCAAGGGGAGAAATGCGTCGTGCGATTGAAAATGTCGAAGTTGCTTGCAGTATCCCGATGATGATGCAGGGAACTAATTCTGAAGATATTGCACAGGGAATTGATGAAATG
The DNA here is from genome assembly GCF_034931125.1 of Rivularia sp. UHCC 0363. Taxonomy (NCBI): domain Bacteria; kingdom Bacillati; phylum Cyanobacteriota; class Cyanophyceae; order Nostocales; family Rivulariaceae; genus Rivularia; species Rivularia sp. UHCC 0363. The sequence goes on from NZ_JAYGHM010000033.1 coordinate 71,516, forward strand.
ATGATTCGTCAACCACTGGGGGTGTGTGCGGCTATTTGTCCTTTTAATTTTCCAGGGATGATTGCTTTTTGGTTTCTACCCTATGCGATCGCTTGCGGTAATACCTATATTGTCAAACCTTCGGAAAAGGTACCGCTGACTATGCAGAAAATCTTTAAGTTATTGGAACAAACTGGTTTACCTAAAGGTGTGGTGAATTTGGTCAACGGGACAAAAGTCACGGTTGATGCAATTTTAGAACATCCGCAAATTAAAGCCATTAGTTTTGTTGGTTCTACACCTGTCGCGAAATATATTTATAGTTGGGGTGCTGTGAATGGTAAACGAATCCAGGCTCAAGGTGGTGCGAAAAATCCGATTATCGTTTTACCTGATGCGGATATGGTGACGACAACTCGTATTGCTGCTGATAGTGCTTTCGGTTGTGCGGGACAAAGATGTTTAGCGGCTTCGATCGCAATCACTGTAGGAGAAGCAAAACAGGAATTTACAAAGGCGATCGCCGAAAGTGCAGTTAACCGAGTTGTCGGTAATGGTTTGGATGATAATGTGGAAATGGGAACTGTAATTAATTCTCAAAGTAAAGCCCGAATCGAAAATTTAATTGAAAAAGGTGTGGAATCGGGTGCGAATTTATTAGTTGATGGTCGAAATCCCCAAATATCCGGTTACGGACAAGGGTATTTTATTCGTCCGACGATTCTACAAGATGTAAATCCTTTGAGTGAAGTTGCTAATACAGAAATATTTGGTCCTGTATTGAGTTTGATGCACGTAAATAATCTTGATGAAGCGATTTCTTTAATTAATAAGAGTCAATTTGGTAATATGGCTTGCTTATTTACTTCTTCTGGTGCAGCAGCGCGTAAATTTCGTTACGAAGCCGAAGCGGGAAATATCGGTATAAACATCGGAGTCGCTGCACCAATGGCATTCTTTCCCTTCAGCGGTTGGAAGCAAAGCTTTTTCGGAGACTTACACGGACAAGCAAATCATGCTGTGGAATTCTTCACTCAAACCAAAGTTGTTGTAGAACGATGGAAAGATGAATGGTCAAGAAAGTTTTGAAATTGAGAATTGAGAATTGGGAATTGGGAATTGGGAATTGGTAATTGGTAATTGGTAATTGGTAATTGGTAATTGGTAATTGGGAATTTTGGATTTTGGATTTTGGATTTTGGATTTTGGATTTTGGATTAAATTATTTAGGACTTAGGAGTTATAAATTATTTCTCCCCATCCCCCCATCCCCCCATCCCCCCATCCCCCCATCCCCCCATCCCCCCATCCCATCTTTCCATAAATTTTTCACAATCTGGCACCGAAACAAGTTAAAATCCGTCACTGTTACTCAATTACTATCAAACAATTATTTTATAGGTAGTGTAGGAGTTGAATGTGAAAATAGCTATTATCGGTAAAACATTAGTTGCGTCTTTGGGTTTACTCGCTTTATTTGCACCCCAACGTGCTGATGCTCAGATAGTTCCTCAACCTTGGGTGTCTGTTGGTGCTAAAGATGGTGATGTTACCTATGCTGTGGGTGCAAAGGCTTTAAATTACGGTGCGGAATTGGGAGTAGGAGAAGACGGTGCTGTTGGTGTAGATATCTTGCAATTTCTTCCTTTACCGAAGATTTCTCCTTATGTTGGCTTAGGATACTATACCGAAGGTAAAGGTATTGCCGTTTCTGGTGGTGTACAGGTTAGTCCTACCAAAAATTTGTTTGTTGGTGCTGGTTATAATACACGTCGGGGTATTAACGGACAATTGGGAATCAAGTTCTAATTTTTTCTTTAACTATTCTCAAACTATATTTAATTCGACATCGTTGACTAAGTTAGCGATGTTGATTTTTTTGAGCGGACTATCTTCCGACTGAGAACAAATATCACGGATTGATTTGTAATTCCATCTTCGGTGAGATAGCAGTTGTAAATAAAATCTGATTAAATTTATACGAGCTGCATTTGTAATATGGCTCACTTTTTTGATCCGCTTATTTAAAATAAAGGCGATTCTTAATGCTTTTGCTAATTAAAAAACTTGGTGGTTGGAGTAAGCAACAATTTTCATGGTTATGGGAAAGCAATAGCGGAGATTGGCCTTGGTTAGCTGAAAAAACGATGCAGGTTTCGGGACTTAACCGCAGTTTGTGGAGGGGTGCAGTTCCTTCAATCAGCTTTTATGTTTTGCTTTCATTGTCTGGTGTGATTGCAACTTTTGGACTTTTGGCAAATAGTGCTGCAACGATTATCGGTGCGATGATCGTTGCTCCTTTGATGGGACCGATAATTGCGATCGCCTATAGTATGGTAGCAGCAAACCAGCGTCTTTTAAAGCGTTCTACTTTTACTTTAATTAAAGGTATTTTATTAACTGTTGCGATTTCTTTTTTGATTGCTAAAGGAGTCGGGATTAGAACTTTGGGTTCGGAGATTGCGGGAAGAATTAGTCCGACTTTACTCGATATGGGAGTAGCTTTAGCTGCTGGTGCTGCTGGTGCTTACGCAAAATCTAGACGCAGTATTGCTGATGCATTACCGGGAGTTGCGATCGCGGTTGCATTAGTTCCACCTTTGAGTGTGGTTGGGATCGGATTAGCGATGAATTCATACTCGGTTGCGATCGGTTCAAGTCTGCTGTTTTTAGCTAACTTAACCGGCATTATTTTTAGTGGTGCAATAGTCTTTCTTTCACAAGGTTACGGTTCCCTAATTAAGGCTCGTCAGGGTTTGACCGTATCGATTATAGCAGTAATTCTCCTCGGTTTACCTTTAAGTTTTTCGTTACAAACATTGCTGGTTCAAGAACAAGCTCGCCGCCAAATTTCCTATTTACTCTATAATAAAACTCAGACTTTCGCTGATACAAAAATTAGAAGCATTAAAGTCCGACGAGAAGGAAAGCAACTTTTTGTTGACATGGAAGTAGCTGCTGCTCTTGGTTCGATTACTGATAAACAGATGCAGGAAGTTCACGAGTTTTTACAAGCAAAATTGAACAGACCAATAAATTTTCAAGTTCAAATAATCCCTACTCAGCGATATGAGCTTCCAGCTAGTAAACTTTAGAATAGAATTTTTTAGACTTTCGATAAACTAACGATTAATTTAGGAACAATAATAAAACAAAATGGAAGATTTTTCAATTTGGAAGTTCCCATTATCTCGTAGGAAGCTGTACAATGTCGAAAAGAAAAATTCTAGAAGAAGGTAGAGATTATAGTTTTCGTTCTTATTTTGAATTAGCTTACGAACCTGATGAAATTTTGGCTGAATTTGATTATAAGCTGATTATACAGGAATTAAATTTACCTAAAACAACTCAAGAATTGCTACGAACATCAGAATTAAAGCAAAAAATCAAAGCTATTTTACCTTTCGTAAGTTTAAGCAATGAAACTGCAAGGAGAGAAACTTTAGTGTCTCCTTTGCTTTTAGAAGTGATTCGCTATTGTGAATGTAAAATGCGAATAGAATATCCGCTAAGGGTTAGTAATATCCTAAAAGGGAATTTAGATTATTTATTACAACTAAAAAATCATTTTTTAGTCATTGAAGCCAAGAATGACGATTTGACTAGAGGTTTTACTCAATTAGCGGTGGAATTAATTGCTTTATCTCAAGTTGAAGAACAAAATATTTATTATGGTGCGGTGACGATTGGTGATGTATGGAGATTTGGTAAATTAAATAGAATTGAGCAGACAATAATTCAAGATATTAATTTGTTTAGAGTCCCCGATGATTTGGATGATTTAACAAAAGTGATTGTGGGTATTTTACAAGGTGTGGAAGTTGAGGATAAATTTTGAACGCAAAAATAATCATCCCCTCCACGGAAATACAGGAAGGGGTGTGAAAATAATTGCGGACTAAACTAAATTAAACTAAATCCGGAAATACTGACTGTACTGCCGGGTGTACAATTTTATGATGGTCTACGTTTAAGCCTTTGGCTAATGCTGGATTATTAACTAAGGCTTTTATTCCTTCCGAAGCTAACTGCCGCACATAAGGTAAAGTACTATTATTCAATGCTTGTGTTGCAGTCCAAGGTACGGCACCTGGCATATTAGGTACTCCGTAATGTATTACCTGTTCTTCCAGATAAACTGGATTCGTATGAGATGTAGGGTGTAAAGTTTCAATACAGCCACCTTGGTCAACTGCAACATCTACAATTACCGTACCGGGATTCATCTTTTTGACCAATTCGCGAGATACTAAAATAGGCGCTCGTTTTCCTAAAATTAAAACTGCACCAATAAGTAAGTCCGCTTGAGGAACAGATTCTTCAATATGAGCAGAATTACTATAAAGCAGTTCCACTCTAGAACCAAATAAAGTTTCTAAATAAGATAAGCGATCGACGTTAACATCTAAAATTTGGACTGTAGCACCCATCCCAACGGCAATTTTCGCGGCTTCTGTACCAACTACACCACCACCCAAAATTACGACTTTACCCGGCTTTACTCCCGGAACTCCCCCCAAAAGTACTCCCCTACCACCTTGCTGACTCTCAAGGTATCTGGCTCCAAACTGTACAGCAAGACGACCGGCTATTATACTCATAGGAGTAAGTAAAGGTAACTTATTAGCACCTGGAAGTTCTACAGTTTCGTAAGCGATCGCAGTTACTCCACAATCGATTAAATGTTCGGTTAATTTTCGATCTGCGGCTAAATGTAAGTAGGTAAATATTATTTGTCCTTTCTGCAAAAACTGATACTCAGACTGAAGCGGTTCTTTAACTTTCACAATTAATTCGCGATTCCAAGCAGCTTCAGGTGTGGTAACAATTTCTGCTCCTGCACTTGTATAATCATCATCCGTAAATCCAGCACCAGCACCAGCTTGAGTTTCTACAAATACATGATGACCCGCTTCCTTTAAAACCCTAACGCTCGAAGGACTTAACCCAACTCGAAACTCTCTATCTTTTGTTTCCTTGGGAACACCGATTTCCATATACTCCTCCTAAATTAATTTACTATTTTTTATGTTGCTTTCACTGTAGTGTGTCAATTAAATAGCAGCCATGCTGAATTAAATATTACAATTTTCATGTAAAATACCTTCTTCTTGCTCAAATCGGGTTTACGTCAGTTTTTTAAGCCATTACGATCATCTTGTTACGTTTTATAAAAAATAGTAAAATTTTGTAAAAAGTAATCAAATTGGCTTGATTATGAATTCTTAGCTTAAGCACTAAGATCGAAATCGAGGTCAGCTTCAAAATCGTTTAAGGAGATATTTTTCATGACAGTACAACAACCGCAACCAACTGTTACACCAAAGGTAGAAGAGCCAAAGTTGGGATTTAATGAATATGCGGAACGTTTAAACGGTAGAGCTGCAATGATTGGTTTTATAATCATGGTAGCTATTGAATGTCTAACCAATCAAGGAGTATTATCGTGGTTGGGACTTAGGTAGTTGCGATCGCAATATATAATGTTGTGCGAGCAACTATGATATTCACCAAGTCCAGTTCTTGATATAAGTTTTTTGAGTAGGTAGTGCGATCGTCTTGGTTTCTAGGTTAGGAAGCAAGATGTTCCCACTACAACTGACTATTTTTGTTTGAAATCACAAATACCTTCAAAGGTAATATTGCTTTTTGAAAAAATCGCAAGAATTCTATCGATAGACAACTATTTTTTCAATGAGTATTGTTCTAAACTTGCAGTTAGATATAAATAAACAGCATAATAATTAGACTTAGGAAACCTAAATTTTTCATAAACTTGGGGAATTCCTTACTTGCCTATTGAATAATTCTATAATAGTATTAATGCTTTGATATAAAGCGTTTATTACGCAGAAGCTATATTAGTAAACTTATACTAGCAGGGAACTGAAAACACGCTGTGATGAATGCTGTATTTCCTCGTATTGTAAAATCAGCCTACCGCAAAGAACCGCTAATCACCATACTAATAACGATGGGAATAGTGGATGCGCTAATTGGTGGATTCGATGACAGTTGGACGCTGTTCGTTTTTGGTTTAGGAACAGCTGGAATAGCCTTAATAGTAAGATGGTGGAAGATTGAGCAACGTGTCATGCAAAATGAAGAACCTGTAAAACAGTTATACTTACCAGCGCATTCTTCAAAATCTGCTTTACCAATGCTGAGTATATCCAAGAAAAAACCACCGCAATAACAACTCGGACCTAAAAATCATCTAAATATATTCTATTGTCAATTCAAGGATTAAAAAGGCAAAATAGATTTGAAGGAGGGTTTCCCTCCTTTGTGCTTTTTAAGGGTATTTACCCAATAAATGTATTATTTATGAAAAGATTTGGTCATAATTTTATAAAGTTTCTAAAATTTAAATTGATTGATGCGGTTTCATCTGAGATTTTGGCTTCTAAATCTAAAATATTTTTCACAAAAAAGCTGAGTACGGTTTTGATAAGTACAGTTGGTATTATTGGTATTACTCAGTTACCATCGGCGAATTTGGCTACTGCACAAGTTACTGTAGCTGAAATTGCAGCAAGTAATTTTGCAAATCCTCAGTTAAAGCATACTTTTAAAGGACATACTGGGGCCGTTAAATCTTTAGCTTTTAGTCCTGACGGTAGAATGCTTGTCAGTGGTGGTTCCGACAGCGATGGTATTATTCGTTTGTGGAATATGCAGAAGAATAAACGTCTGGGTGAGATTCGTAAAGCTCATCAACAATCGATACAGGGATTATCGATCTCACCAGATGGTAAACATTTAGTTAGCTGTAGTACTGACAACACCATCAATATTTGGAGTTTAGACAACTATAAATATATCCGCTCTTTTCGAGGACATAGTAGCAACGTACTATCAATAGCCGTAACTCCAGACAGTAAAATTCTTGTCAGCGGTGCTTTGGATGGAATTAGAGTATGGGACTTATTACAACAACGTCCTTTAGCGACATTAGCACGTTTTAATAATTTGATTCATGCGGTAGCTATTAGTCCTGACGGTACAACGTTAGCAAGTGGAGATAACAAAGGAGTTGTCAAACTGTGGGATTTACCAACTGGAAGATTAATTCGCGGATTTAAAGTTCATTCACGGGAAATCAACGCTATAGCCTTTACCCCCAATGGAAATAGTATTATTACTGCTAGTAGCGATCGCACTGTAAAAATGTGGAATTTCAATTCGGGAGAAGTGCTGCAAACTTTCACCGGACATAATAACTCGGTGATTGCGATCGCGATTAATCCAGACGGAAAAACTCTTGCTAGTGGTGGAAAAGATGGTATCAAGCTGTGGGATTTAACAACAGGTAGTTTATTGAATTCACTTTACGGACATTCCGACTGGGTAAGTTCGCTTGTTTTTAGTCCAGATGGGAAAACCCTTGCTAGTGGTAGCTTTGATAAAACAGTTATCATTTGGGAAGGTCAACCAGCAGCAGTTAATGCAGGATTACAGATTAAAGTTAAAGATTAAAGATTAAAGATTAAAATAACTTATTTTTTATCCAAAACAAGCGGAATTTTAATTGCAAATTCTGTTCCTTTTCCAAGTACGGAATTACAAACAAGTTGTCCGCAATGTTTTTCTACTATAATTTGATAGCTGATAGATAAACCCAATCCCGTACCTTTTCCTACTTGTTTAGTTGTAAAAAACGGATCAAATAATTTGGCAAGTACTTCTTCTGTCATCCCCGAACCATTGTCCAAAATCTGGATAGATACCCATTTATTATCTATAACTTCAGTACGAATACGAATTTCAAAGTTTTTAAAAACATCTTTCGTGATATCTTCTTTTGTCCATCCTCTATGACCTATTTCTTCTTCTAAAGCATCAATTGCATTCGCGATAATATTCATAAAGACTTGATTTAATTGACCGGGATAGCAATATACTTGAGGTAATTTTCCATACTCTTTAATTACTTCAATATTATGATGACTCGATTGAGCTTTTAAACGACTTTGTAAAATCATTAAAGTACTATCAATACCTTGATGAATATCAGCTTGTTTAAGTTCTGCTTCATCCAATCTAGAAAAGATTCTTAAGGATTTAACAATTCCTTGAATGCGTTCGGTTCCTACTTTCATTGACTTAGTGATTTTATGAAAATCTGACTTGATAAAATCTAATTCTTCAACGTCAATCTGTTGTTGAATTTTTTCTGGATAATCGGGATATTGCTGTTGATATATTTCGACTAATTTAAGTAAAGTTTCGCTATATTGCTCAACATAAGCAAGATTTGCATTAACAAAGTTAACAGGATTATTAATTTCATGAGCAATACCTGCAACCATTTGACCCAAACCAGACATTTTTTCATTATGAACTAGCTGAATTTGAGTTTTTTGCAGTTGTTTTAAAGCTTGCTCAAGATTATTTATCGCTTTTTCTAAACGGTCTGACTGAGTTATAGTAGATTGTTCGGAAACATCCAACAATTGATTCAATGTGCCAATTTGCGAATTAAGTCGCTGTAAAATATTATTTTCAGTTAAAGGATTTTCTATAGATTTACTAAAAATCTTACCATCGTCAAATGGGAGAATAGCCGTTTTGACATTCAATGCTAAAGGACGGATTAATTCTACCATTGTATGTGGAACTATTACTCTCAAAAACATTAGAATTGTAAACATATCTCCCGAAGGTAATAATCCCCCAAATCCAATTACAGATTTTACTCCAAAGGGAATTACAAATGATTTTTGAGAAGAAATATAGGGACTACTCAAAGCATTCTCAACGTAAAAGACGTTGTACATATTTTGTTCGATATCAATTAATAGATTTGGGTCGGATTGTAATACTATCCCTGGATTTAACCCAAGTTGTTTAATTAATTGAGAAATCATCGGTATACGATGTATGGTATCTTCATTTGCAAGTGGTATTGCTTTATGTCCTATAGATTTGTATCGAGAGTTCCACTCTGGAAGTTCACCAGCAGTAGCAAGTAAAGTTAAACATTTTAAATCATCTGCAATTTGATTTTTACCTAATATATTCTGTGCATATTCTTGTAATTCGGGAGGTAGTTTCCCGTAGGAGTGGGTTTTAAAGAAACGTATCAAAACACAGCTTTTTTCTCCACTATTTTTATTAACTAAATGTTCGTAGAAATATTTGATTGCTAGATTACTAACATCTTCCATACAATCAGCTTTATGAGCGGTGTTACGTAGCGCAAAGCCACATTCTGACATATCTCTAAGAGTAAATTTAGTTAAGTCATACATGGTGTTTTTGATTTAACCCTGAATTAAAATTACTTAAAGTTTCCCGACTCTCGCGTATAAGTTTAGTTTGCCCATTTTTGAGTGTTTTCTATCAAAAATCTCGATTATTGCGGATAAATAATTTTTGCGAGTTTATTGATGATTTTTATCTCTAGAAAATTTATTTTATATAGGACTTATAGTTGATTTTTTTGGCTCTTCAGTACTTACTATGCTAAAAGTCATCGTCTAAAACTTGTAAGGTATGCTGTATAAAAAAATAAACCTTTTTTATTAACAATTTTAGCTTTTTTATGGTTTTAGCGTTCAAACCCTTATCAAAGAGTACGATTTTAATATTTAACTAATAATTTGGCATATTATGTACTGAAAAGCCATTTTTTTAGCTTAGTGTGCGCTTAATGCTTAAAAAACCAGTACACTCAACTGTTTCCTATTCTCTATTTAAAGCGAGTCAGAATCATAAACCAAGTCTAATTATTCTATGACTTTAAAGAATGTTGCAAAGAACAAATAATTAGTTTTTTAAAATACAAAATAATATTGCGAACTAGATAACTCATAGATTTTGTATAGTGATGAATTATAGATGATTTATTTTGCAAATAAATAAAAAAAGACTAGATAAATATATTTTATATAACTGTAAAAAGATAGGATAAATGTTACTTTAAAACGAGCATTATTTTATCTTGTATTATTTGAATGAAATTTTCTACCTTTACTTCTTCCCTTGCATGGCTTTACGTTATTTTATTTTGTGTATGGATTTCACTACGCTTTCTTTTCTTTGATAGTCTATGGTGGTTAGCGTTAATTAATACTGTAGCGCTATATATATTTGTGCCATTAATTGTATTTTTACCATTTGCGCTTTTGTTTCGTAGATGGCGCTTATTTTTGGGACTTTGCTTTCCTTTGGGTCTATTTATTGGTTTGTACAGTTCCTTTTTTCTACCGTCTTTATCAACTCCTGTCTCACAAAATCAACCGATTATCAAAGCAATGACCTTTAATATGCTGTTTAATAATGTTGATTATGATTCAATCACTAAAATGGTAACTGAAAATAACCCTGATATTATCGGTTTACAAGAAGTGCGATCGCAAACAGTACCAATTTTAATTAAACGCTTTGCGAAAGACTATCCTTATCATGCTTTCCATCCGGTTGAACTTTCGCACAATGTAGGTATTTTAAGTCGTTTTCCCATTGACAAATTTATCGCTTTACCCGCACCACCCATACAACGTGCAATTCAAGTAACGCTTCGTTTAAATAATGGAGAATCAATAGACGCAATAGTTGCACATTTAACTCCGAGTTACCCCCTCTATAAATTTTTGAAGTTAGCTAAATATTGGTATACCAGTCGCGCTGCGGAAGTATCTTATTTAAGTAATATCGTAAAACAATATAATCAGCCGCTAATAGTTATGTGCGACTGTAATTTTACCGATACATCAGAAACCTATTCTCAAATGTACGATGTAATGAACGATAGCTTTCGTGAAGTAGGGTGGGGTTTGGGACATACATCCCGAGGTAGATTTTTTCCTATTGCCAGAATTGATTATATATGGCATACAAAACAACTTCAAGCAATAGATGGTTATGTTGGAAAACACGCAGGTTCAGATCATCTTCCAGTAATTGCGAAATTGCAGCTTGTTAAATAAAGCAAAGCTGGCAAGATTACTTTTAGGTAAAATATTAATTAGAGCGGCATTAAATTATATGGTTGTATGGGGAAATTAGTATGACAGTAACTTTAGCCAAATGGACGATAGAAGAATATCACCAGATGATTGAAGCGGGAATATTTGACAATCGTCGCATAGAATTACTCAAGGGAAAAATTGTAGAAATGTCACCGGAAGGGGAACCACACGCTTATTTTAGTACCGAAGCTGGGGAATATTCAGTTATTAGGTAATCGTGTAAAAGTTCGTCCAGCAAAACCGATTACGCTTCCAAATAATTCCGAACCCGAACCCGATATTGCGATCGCGCAACCTTTAGGACGCGAATATTTAGAACATCATCCATATCCTGAAAATATTTTCTGGTTAATTGAGTATTCCAATTCCAGCTTAGAGAAAGACTTGGAAACGAAAACTAAAATTTACGCTGAAGTCGGTATTCTTGAATACTGGGTGGTAAATCTCAAAAAAAGACAGTTGATTGTATTTAGAGAACCACAAGACGGAGAATATGCTTCAAAATCTACAATAATTGAAGGGACAATTTATCCCTTAGCATTCCCAGATGTGGCTGTATCTGTAGACATGATTGTAAGTAATTGATAAACAGCTTATTTCACCAACCTTCTAAAGTAACTTCCTCACCTTTATAACCAACTGACTTCAGAGCTTGATTAAATTCTTCTAAACCAACTTTTTTAATATCGTCTACTATTTCACAAAGCATTATATAACCAAGCTTAGAACCTTCATCATCTAGCTTTTGAGCTTCCATGTAAGAACGTGCTAGCTTGCGAGTCTCAGTCATTTTTTCAGCATCTTTGGCTGATACACCGTTTTTCTCTACACCTTTGGCAATAAGGTATTCAGATGTTTTTTTACGGTGCCACAAGTAATAAGGCTTACCTTCGGAGGGCGTAATTTCCTCAAAGAAAACACCGTCTTTTGCTAATTGAGTTGGTTCACCATCCTTTTCGCGTAATCCATGTTGCTTAAGTAGATTACCAAATTTGATTGCTGATACTCCAAATTCTTGACCTAATTCAGTCAAGGTTTTCCAAGTTTTTCGGAAATTATTTTTCTTGCCCATAATAAAATCTTTTCAGGTAATTAGTATGGTGTTGACATCGTTTTTATAAACAGCCTTCGTATTTACGTAGCTAAGCAAAATTATACTTACATAATTGTTCCCTATCTAGACAAAATGTGAAATTTATTTTGCACGGGGACTTAACTAATTTTCATACTTAAATCTAACCATTTTGACTGAGTAATCGGCGCACTACTTGATATATAGTCAACTCCAGTTTCAGCTATAACGCGAATAGTTTCCAGATTTACGTTACCAGAGGCTTCTATTTTCACTCTATTATTATGCTCGCGAATAACTTCCACAGCTTGACGCATCATATCCAGTTTCATATTATCCAACATAATAATGTCGGCTTCATATTCTAAAGCTGCTTTTACTTGCTCTAAATTTTCTGTCTCTATTTCTATGGTTAAAGGATAAGGTATCCGCGAACGAATACAAGTTATTGCTTTGCCAATTCCACCCGCAACTGCAATATGGTTATCTTTAATCATTACCGCATCATCCAAACCCATACGATGATTGATCGCACCACCAACTTGAGTCGCGTACTTTTCCAATATTCTCAAACCTGGTGTAGTCTTGCGAGTATCTACAAATGAAGTCGGTAAATCCGCAATTTGTTCTACATACTTGCGAGTCAATGTTGCAATACCACTCAAACGCATTGCCAAATTCAAAGCTACCCTTTCCCCGGTTAATAAAGCATCGAAAGAACCTTGGATTTTTGCGATCGCTGTTCCTGACTGACAATATTCTCCTTCACACACCAACGGGGTAAAATCAACTTTCTCATTTAGAAGTTGAAATACTCTACCCGCAATAGGTAATCCAGCAATTACTCCGTCAGCCTTGGCTATCCACTGCGCGTTACCGGAGGTTACATTTTGAATTAGTAAACTTTGTGTAGTGCGATCACCTCTACCAATATCTTCTTGCAACCACTCTTTAAGATAGTCATCCAAGATAATCAACGGAGGTAGCACAGCGGTTGTGATTTTCATAAAAATTGCTTTAGTAATTCATCTCAACACGAATTTAGAAATATGGTGTGAGCCTTCTTACAATTGATAACTAAAAAATGAATGCGTTTCCTATTCTTAAGGTAGTACGAGATTATCCGACTCATCAAACTTAAAAAAGGGATTCCAAGCTACTTCCCATAGATGTCCGTCAAAATCCGCGAAATATCCGCTATAGCCACCCCAAAACACTTTTTCTGCTTTTTTGACGATAGTTGCTCCTAAACTTTCCACCTGTTCCAATACTTTGGCTACTTCTGCTTCTTTCTTAGCGTTGTAGGCAAGAGTGATTCCAGAAAAGCCGCTACTATCTGAGTTAATTTTTGCATCTTCAGCCAATTTATCTCGTGGATATAGTGCGAAGACAGTACCACCCATTTGGAAAAACGCAATATTTTCTGTACTAACGCTCGAAAACTTCCATCCCAATCCATCTACATAGAATTTCAAAGAGCGCTCTAAATCTTTGACTCCCAGAGTCACTATATTTAATTTCTGTCTCATAAGGCAGTTTAATTAGTTCATCAATACTAAATTATCTCACCTCTAGTGCTTTGCACTCCCTGAATAACAAATATCTTTAACTAAATGGCTTAAAACCTTAACAAAATACTCCACTTCCAAATTTTGATTTACTCGAAATCTCTATATATATCGATTACACGCACGGACTTCGCTTGTATGGCGCTATCTAAGGCGATCGCCTTGCAACGAAGAAGCAGCCTACCCTTTCTAGAAAATGTTTCTGAAGTTAGAACATATTCGATAATTGCTAGCCCGGGGCAATTGCTTCTTTATATATAGTACGGCGTGGCAGAGGACTTTATTTATGTAGACGTGGGTTCAACTGAAATTGCTAGTTAAAACTTAAAATCTGGTAGTTGACCTTTCCAAAACTGCAAAAACCAACAAAACTCATTCCCACGGAAGACTTTTTTCAAAAAAAAAATAAAAAAATATAGCCCAAAACCCTCTTCATACAAGGATTTCAGCTACGCACAAAAAAATAATTTCAAAAAACTTTGAAAAAAGTGTTGACACAATTATATTTTCTCGGTACTATTT